>NZ_JBEXEV010000016.1:0-120543 GCF_040606435.1 Micromonospora sp. NPDC005413 | reverse complement strand
AGTTCAGTCTTGTGCTCTTCGGATCTCCCCCGCTCCCCGCTCCCCGCTCCCCGCTCCCCGCTCCCCGCTCCCCGCTCCCCGCTCCCCGCTCCCCGCTCCCCGCTCCCCGCGATCTTGCACTTTGTGTCGACGAAGTGCCGCTTTTGTGGCAATAGTCGAGGCAGAAAGTGCAAGATCGACGAGCGCTGAGGGGTGGGGGGTGGGGGTGGGGGTGGGGTGGGGGCCGTTCTTGAGGGGGGAGGGTCGCGGGGTTAGGAGAGGGCTGTGCGGATGGTGCTGGTGATGTAGGTGGGGCGCTGGTAGAGGTCACGGTCGGTGAAGTAGCGCATGCGCCAGCCGTTCGCGTCGAGCCAGTTGATGCGCTCCCGGTCGCGCCGAAGCCGATCACGGTCCAGGTGAGACGACCCGTCGTACTCGATGCCGACCCGGCGCTCTCGGTAGCCCAGGTCCAGCCGGTACAGGCGGATGCCGTGGCGGTCGTGCACCCACAGTTGCGGCTCCGGCGGAGGCAGTCGGCCGTCGATCAAAATCAGTCGGAGCTGGCTCTCCTGCCGGCACTCGGCCCGACCGTCCGCCAACGGCACGAGTTCGCGCACCTGCCGGACGCCGCGCAGGGCGCCATGGGCAGACACCTCCTCCAGCAAAGCGTCCTGTGTCACCGAGCCTGTCCGCAGTGCCGCGTCGAGCACGGGCAGGGCGTCCAGTCGCCGGACGGCGCGTGCAAGATCCACCGCGCAACGGGCCGCCGGGACGCAGGGCACGCCACCGACGAGCATCGGAAGCACGGGAAGAATCGAGTGGTGTACGACCACCCCGGGGAGCCGAGGCTTCGGTATCGAGGCGGGCAACTGGATGTGGACCACGTCCTCACGCAACACGCCGAAGCCGTGCCGCCGCGCCGCGCTCTGCCTGGTCAGCATGGCCTCCCCGGGCAGACGAAGCAGCAGTGCACGTAGCTCGTCCCCGTCACTGCAGGGCTGGTCGGCGTAGACGCCTCGGCGCACCCGCAGTAGTTCCTCTCGAGCGAGGCGGGTGCGAATCCGCCGCACCGTTAGAGCTCGCATTAGCGCATCCGTACGCCACATCTGGGTAGCCACGCCGCCAGCCTGACCAACCCCACCGCCCTACAGGACCCCGAAACAGAGCCCTGTGGACAACCCCTCCCCCTGTGGACAACGCCCATAGCCCCACCCTTTCTGCTAGCCCACCCCCAACCGCCCCGCGATCTTGCACTTCCTGTCGCCGAATCGCCCCGAAGGTGCGAAATGCCGGGGCAGAAACTGCAAGATCGACGGGGCGAGGGGGCGTGACGGGGCGAGCGGTGGGGTGGGGGGTGGGGGGTGGGGGGTGGGGCGTGGGGGGTGGGGTTAGTCGCAGGCGGTGCCGTCGCCGTCGCGGTCCAGGTCGTAGATGTCGTCGCCGATCACCCTGATGGGTCCACTGACGTAGGCGGGGCCGTTACCACTGCCGCCCGCACAGTCGACGTCGCTGGCGATCGGAACGCAGCCGCTGTAGTTGGAGTCGCATTTCGATGACTGCGCCTTCTTGGTGCCGACGGCGACGACCTGAGTCACCGCCTGCTTCGTCACGACGGACTTGACGAGCTTCTTGGCCGTCCGCACCCCGTCCGTGGTGGTCACCTCGTACGTCAGCGTCCGTACACCGTTCACGCCCTTGGTCCGGACGACCCGCTTGCCTTCGGCCAGGGACGAGTCCTTGACGGTCCGCTCGCCGTACCGGATCGCGGTCTGCTCGGTCTCGGTTGTCACCTGCACCACGGGTGCGGCTGGGGGTGCGGCACTGGAGGGGCTCGGCGAGGCCGGCGGCGCAGTGGTGGGTGCGGCGACCGGGGACACCTCCTGGGCGGGAGTCTCCTCGGTCGGCTCGGCGGGTGCCGCCACGATGGGTTGCTGCGCCTCGGCCGCGGTGCCGGTACGGGTGGGCTCCGGCTCGCCGGTCAGCGCGCCGATGATCGCACCGCCCATGCAGCAGAGCAGCAGGATCGACAGGGCCACCGAGCCGAGGATCACGGCGACGCGGCGGCCCGGGCTGGCCCGGCGGAACCAGTTCGGGGCGGCGGGTGGTCGCGGCCCCGGGCCGAAGGACGGCGGGTACGGCGGCCCAGGATTCTGCGGTGGTTGCATCGTCACGGCGATGAGTGTCGTCGCAAACACTGCGTGCAATATCCCCCGTCGCGCTTGTCACCTGCACCTTTCGCTTCCCAGGACGGTTCGATGGGCGCTTTCTCTGGCGACGAGTCGGCACCTGCGGCGACCCTCCAGGGTGGCCGGGCAGGGCCGATCGGCGGCTGCCATCGGCCTAGGAAAGCCGCGAATCCCCGCGCATCCCCGCGCATCCCCGCGCATCGCGTCATCTCATAGTCGATCCTCAGGGGGCGACGATCGATGTGTCGAGATGTCGTCAGCTGGCGGGGCTCAACGCTCCTCCATCCCCCAGGGCGAGCCGTAACCGCTCAGCAGGTCGAGGAAGGGCATCGGGGGCAGCGCCTCCGGCCCGAGCACCCCGACACCGGCCCACGCGCCGGTGGCGAGCAGCTCCAACGCGACGACCGGGTTGACGGCGGTCTGCCAGACCACCGCCTGGTGCCCGTACTCCCGCATCGACCACTCGTTGTCGACCACGTGGTACAGGTAGACCTCCCGGGGCTGCCCGTCCGGGCCGAGGCCGCGCACCCAGGTGCCGGCGCAGGTCTTGCCGCGCATCCGCTCGCCGAGCGTGGCGGGGTCGGGCAGGCTGGCGGCCACCACATCGCGCGGGGACACCTCGACACCGCGTACCCGCACCGGGGAAACCGCGTCCAGGCCGAGCTTGTGCAGCGTCTTGAGCACCTCGATGAACTCGTCGCCGAGGCCGTACTTGAAGGTGACCCGCCTGGCCTTGACCCAGCGCGGGATGAGCAGCACCTCCTCGTGCTCGACGTTGACGCACTCGACCGGGCCGATGCCCTCCGGGAAGTGGAAGACCTCCGGCTCGGAGAACGGCTCGGTGGTGAACCAGCCCTGGTCCTTCTCCCAGACCACCGGCGGGTTGAGGCACTCCTCGATGGTGGTCCAGATGGAGAACGAGGGCGCGAAGTCGTAGCCCTCGACGGTGAGGTTCGCACCGTCCCGGACGCCGATCTCGTCGATCTCGCTGAAGAGTTCGTCGGCGGCGTAGCGGGCGAACACGTCGGACAGGCCGGGTTCGACGCCGATGCCGCACAGCGCCAGCCGACCGGCCGCCGACCATGCGTCGGCCAGGGCGAACTGCTCGTCGCCGAGCATCACCCCGGTCTCGGCGTATGGGCGGGACGGGTGTGGGTGCGACAACGACATCGCCATGTCGAGGTAGTCCGCACCGGCCGCGAACGCACCGTTGAAGATCGGCATGACGAAGCGTGGGTCGACGGCGTTGAGCACGTGGGTGATCCGGTGCTCCTGGCACAGCGCGGTGACCGCGTCGGCCGAGGACGCGTCGACCTGGGCTGCGACGAAACGGTCGCCGTGCCCGGCGACCGCGCGCTCGGCGCGGGCGACGTCGTGGTCGGCCACCACCATGGTCTCGAAGAAGGATCGTCGGGCGGCGATGGCTACGGCGGCGGAGCCGACGCCACCGGCGCCGACGAGCAGGACACGCATCAGGAATCAAACCCCAAACCGAAACGATCGAGAGTACGGAGCCAGAGGTCGCGCCGGCCCTCGCGCGCGTCGGCGCGGGCCAGTGACCAGCGGGTGAGGTTGATGCCGATCGCGCGAACGGGTTCCGGCGGGAACGGCAGCGGTTTGCTGCGGACGAGGTCGAGCCGGGTCAGCGGGGTGTCCGCACCGGCCAACAGGTCGAGCAGGACCCGGGCGCCGAAGCGGGTCGCCCCGACACCGAGGCCGGTGTAGCCGGCGGCGTACGCGAGCCGACCGCCGTACGCGGTGCCGAAGAACGGGCAGAACCGGGTGCAGGTGTCGATGACGCCGCCCCAGCGGTGGCTGAAGCGCACGCCGGCGAGCTGCGGAAACGTGGTGAAGAAGTGCTCGGCGAGGGCGGTGAAGGTGGCCGGCCGTTGTTCCAGCTCCGGCGCGACCCGGTTGCCGTAGTGGTAGACCGCGTCGTAGCCGCCGAAGAGGATCCGCCCGTCGGACGTGATCCGGTAGTAGTGGAACTGGTTGCCGGTGTCGGCCAACCCCTGCCGGTTCCGCCAACCGATCGCGTCCCGCTGGGCCGGGGTGAGCGGCTCGGTCATCAACACGTGGTCGTAGACCGGCACCAGATACGCGCGCAGGCGGCGCAGCAGGGGCGGGAACGCGTTGGTGGCCAGGACGACCCGTCGGGCACGCACCGACCCGGGCCGACCGGCGGGCGTCGCGCGAACCCGGCCAGGGTCTGCCGTGGAGTCGGCGGGATCGGTGCCAAGGGTGCTGGCGTGCAGCGCGGCACCGTCGGCGCGCAACCCGGTGACCCGGGTGTGCTCGTGCACGCGTACGCCGAGGTCGAGGCAGGCACGGCGCAGCCCCCAGGCCAGCTTCGCCGGGTCCACCATGACCACCCGGCCGGGGTCGAACATCCCACCCAGGTACGTCGGCGAGTTCACCTCGGCACGCACCTCGTCCCGGTCGAGCAGCCGCACCTGGTGGCCGTACCGGCGGGCCAGTTCCGCGTCGGCGGCCAGCCCGTCGAGTTGGTACGGCTCGACGGCGACGGCCAACTCACCGGTGCGCTCGAAGTCGCAGTCGATGTCGTGGTGCGCGACAGTGGCGGCGATGGCGTCCAGGTTCTCCCGGCCGAGGCGTTCCAGCTCAGCGACCTCGCCGGGGAACCGGTCGACCCCGTTGGCGAGCCCGTGGGTGAGCGAGGCGGCGCAGAACCCGCCGTTGCGCCCGGATGCGGCCCAACCGCAGGTCCCGGCATCGACCAGCAGCACGTCACGGTCGGGGTCGGCCTGCTTGGCCAGCAGGGCGGCCCACAACCCGCTGTAGCCGCCGCCGATCACCAGCAGATCGGCGGTCTGCTGGCCAACCAGTGGCGGCAGCGGATCGGGGCGGTCGGGGCGGTCCAGCCAGTAGGGCACGGGTGCCGCGTCGGCGAGCGCCCTGCCGGTATGCGGGAGGGTCATGACGGTAGACCTGTCGGACGACCCTGAGCCCGACCCGCATCCGGGGTGGTCATGACGACTGGCGCGCTTGACGCGCCGGACCAAGCCGCAGCGCGGCACGACGGGCCCGCCGACCACGCAGCGAGCTGAGCCCGACGAGGAGCAGGGCGATCGCGAACATCGCGGTGCCGATGACGTTGACCTGCGGTGGGATGCCCCGCTGGGCAGCGCCCCAGACGTACATCGGGAACGTGACAGTGGTGCCGGCGTTGAAGTTCGTGATGATGAAGTCGTCGAAGCTCAGCGAGAAGGCCAGCAGCGCGGCGGCCACGATGCCGGGCAGCACCAGTGGCAGGGTGATCCGCCGGAAGGTCTGCCACTCGCTGGCGTAGAGGTCCATGGCGGCCTCCTCCAGCCGCCGATCCATTCCGGCCAGCCGCGCCTTGACGGTGACCACCACGAACGAGACGCAGAACATCACGTGCGCGATCACGATGGTCCAGAAGCCCTGCGGCACCCCGGCGGAGACGAAGAGGGCCAGCAGCGACGTGCCCATCACCAGCTCCGGGGTGGCCATCGGCAGGAAGATCAGCACGTTGATGCCGGACCGGCCACGGAAGCGGTGCCGGACCAGCGCGAACGCCATCAGGGTGCCGAGCACCGTGGCGACCACGGTGGCGATGAAACCGATCTGCACGCTCCGGACGACCGCGTCGCACATGTCCGAGGTGGCGCACGGCTGACGCCAGTTGTCGAGGGTGAACTCGTTGAAGTCGTACGACAGCCGGCTCGACGGCCGGTTGAAGGACAGCCCGGCCACCACGAGGATCGGCAGCGCCAGGTAGCCGAGCACCAGCAGCGCCACGATCATCACCCAGCGGTCGGCCAGCCAGCGGGAGATACGCATTACAGAACCTCCTCCGTGCCGGCCCTGCGCAGATAGCCGAAGACCACCGCGAGGATCGCCGCCATCAGCAGGAACGACAGCGCGGCGCCCTGCGGGTAGTCCAGCCGGACCAGGAACGCCGAGTCGATGACGTTGCCGATCATGTACTCGTTCGGGGTGCCGAGCAGCTCGGCGTTGATGTAGTCACCGCTGGCCGGAATGAAGAACAGCAGCGTGCCGGCGACCAGGCCGGGCATGGACAGCGGCAGGGTCACCCGGCGAAACGCCTGCACCGGGCTGGAGTAGAGGTCACTCGCCGCCTCCAGCAGCCGGTAGTCCAGCCGCTCCAAACTCGCGTACAGGGGCAGCACCAGGAACGGCAGGAAGTTGTACGTCAGGCCGAGCACCACCGCGAACGGGGTGGCCAGCAGCCGGCCGTCCGGGGCGAGCAGGTGCACGTCGCGCAGCAGACCGACCAGCGCGCCGTTGTCCGACAGGATGGTCTTCCAGGCCAGCGTGCGGACCAGGAAGCTGGTGAACATCGGCGCGACGACGCAGACCAGCAGCAGGTTCTTCCACCGGCCAGCCTTCTGCGCAATCGCGTACGCCAACGGGTAGCCCAGCAGCAGCGCCAGCACCAGGGCCAGGCCCGCGTAGCCGAACGAGCGCAGGAACTGCGGCCAGTACGCCTGCAGCACGTCCGGGTAGTTGCTGAACGCCCAGGTCATCGCGTACCCGGTGGAGAGCGAGCCGCTCGGGTCGTAGAGGCTGGCCGAGCCGAGCTGGATCAGCGGCACACCGAAGAAGATCAGCAGCCAGGCCGCGCCGGGCAACAACAGCAGGTACGGCAGGAGCCGGTGCCGCCCGGACCGGGCTGCCGGTGGCGCGGGCGACGGTTGCCCCGACCCGGTGGGCACCTGGGCCAGGAGGGTCACGACGACGCACCCACCGGCTCGTCGAGCACCGGCGACGTCCGGTCGGTGTCGGTGGCGTCCCGGGGCAGCAGGAACGCGTACCGCGGATCCCAGTACGCCACCGCCTCACTGCCGACCGGCACCTGCCCCGACGTTCCGCTGTTGGCCGCAAAGACCGACAGCTCGGTGCCCCAGCCGGTGCGCAGCAGGTACTGCGTGCTGACCCCCACGTAGGAGGCGTCGGTGACCACCCCGGTGACGTGCTGATGCCCCGCGGGCACCTGGTCGGCGGAGCCGACCAGATGGAGCTTCTCCGGGCGTACCCCCAGGTGGACCGGACCCTGGTCGGCCCGGGCGCGGCCGGCGGGCACCGAGAAGCGCGCACCGTGCGCCGTCACCGCGACCTCGCCGCCGCCGGTGCCGGCGGCTTCGCCGGCGAGCAGGTTGGACTGGCCGAGGAAGTTCGCCACGAACGCGGTGGCGGGGAACTCGTAGATGTCGGCCGGGGCACCGAGTTGCTCGATCCGACCCGCGTTCATCACCGCGACGGTGTCGGCCATGGTCATGGCCTCCTCCTGGTCGTGGGTGACGTGCACGAAGGTGATGCCGACCTCGGTCTGGATCCGCTTCAGCTCGATCTGCATCTGCCGGCGCAGCTTCAGGTCGAGCGCGCCCAGCGGCTCGTCGAGCAGCAGCACCTGCGGCTGGTTGATCAGGGCACGGGCCAGCGCGACCCGTTGCTGCTGGCCGCCGGAGAGCTGGGCGGGGCGGCGGTTGCCGAACCCGTCGAGTTGCACCAGCGACAGCATCCGCAGCACCTCGTCGTCGACCGAGCGGATGCCGCGTCGACGCAGCCCGAAGGCCACGTTCTCGAAGATGGTGAGGTGCGGGAAGAGCGCGTAGCTCTGGAACACGGTGTTGACCGGTCGCTTGTACGGCCGCAGTCGGGCGATGTCCCGGTCGCCGAGCAGCACCTGCCCGCTGGTCGGCTCCTCCAGCCCGGCGATCATGCGCAGCGTGGTGGTCTTGCCGCAGCCGGACGCGCCGAGCAGCGCGAAGAACGAGCCCTGCGGGACGGTCAGGCTGAGGTCGTCGACGGCGGTGAAGATGCCGAACCGCTTGGTGAGGTTGGCCAGGCGCAGGTCGCCGGCGGGAGTCTCGCGTGCCATCCCCGTCACGCTCCGATGACCTGCTGGAACTTGCCCTCGTACTCCTTCTCCTGCTTTTCGTCCAGGGCCATGAACACCTTGGACTTCGACAGCAGCGCCTCATCGGGGAAGATCAGCGGGTTGGCGGCCAACTCCGGGTCGATCTTCTCCATCTCGGCCTGAGCGCCCTTGACCGGGCAGATGTAGTTGACGTACGCGGCGAGCTTCGCGGCGACCGCCGGCTCGTAGTAGTAGTTGATGAGCTGCTCGGCGTTCGCCTTGTGGGTGGCCTTGTTGGGGACCATCATGTTGTCGCTGTAGAGCATCACGCCGGAGTCGGGCGCCACGAACTGCACCTTTTCGTCCTCACCGGACAGTTGGATGATATCGCCGGACCAGCCGATGCACGCGGCGATGTCGCCCTTGGCCAGGTCGGGTGCGTAGTCGTTGCCGGTGAACTTGCGGATCTGCCCGGAGTCGACGGCCTTCTTGAGCTTGTTGAGCGCGTCGTCGAACTGCGCGGTCGTGAAGTTGGCCGGGTCGTGCCCGTTGGAACCGAGCAGCAGGCCCATGGTGTCGCGCATCTCGCTGAGTGCGGTCACCTTGCCCTTGAGGTCGGGGCGGGTGAGCAGCTCGTCGACCGTCCGCAGTTCCTTCGTGACATTGCCGTTGTACGCCAACCCGGCCAGGCCGGACTGCCACGGAATCGAGATCCGGTTCTCGGTGTCGAAGGGCCGGTTGAGCAGCGACGGAAGCAGGTTGGCCTGCACGTTCGGAATCTTCGTCGGGTCGAGCTTCTGGATCCAGCCGAGTCGGATCATCCGGGCTGCCATCCAGTCGGTCAGCACGATGATGTCCCGGTCGGTGCTCTGGCAGGCGGCGAGCTGGTTCTGCACCTTGCCGAAGAACTCGTTGTTGTCGTTGATGTCCTCGGTGTAGGTGACCTGAATGCCGTTCTTCGTGATGAACTCGTCCAGGCTGGGTCGCTTGGACTCGTCCTTCTCGTCCACGTCCATGTATTGCGGCCAGTTGGAGAAAGCAAGCTTCTTCTCGGACCCGGAAAGGTCCTCGCTGACGCAGCCGGCCTCGGTCTGCTGGGCGCCCTTGGTGCCGCAGCCCGCGAGGCTGCCGCCCATGGTGAGCAGGGCGGCCGAACCGAAAGTGCCGGTGAGCAGTCCACGCCGGGAGAGGGGCCGGAGGGGAGTACGCATGACGACTCCTAAGGGGTCATCGTCGGCGGGCGGGACGGGGGGAGGCGCGCCGGCGGAGGGATCGGGAGGTTCAGGTGCCATGGACGACTGATCCTGACATGAGGTGACCTCCCTTACAAGGGATTCCGTTGCGGGAATAGCGATGCACGACGAAATACGCCAGACTACGCGGGGATACACGCGCGACATCACGATTCGGGACATGGGGAGCGGACGATGACGAACCGGCAGCACGAGAACAGCAATGGCGGTCGACGCGTCGCTGTCCGTGAAGGTGCCAATCACGCTCTGCTGGATGACGTGGCCAAGCAGATCATCGAACAACTCCAGGAAGACGGCCGCCGCCCGTACGCCACGATCGGCAAGGCGGTCGGGCTCTCCGAGGCGGCAGTCCGCCAGCGGGTGCAACGGCTGCTCGACTCCGGCGTGATGCAGATCGTCGCCGTGACCGACCCGCTCCAGCTCGGCTTCCCCCGGCAGGCGATGATCGGCCTGCGCACCGACGGTGACCTGGAGGCGGTGGCGGACCGGCTGGCCGAGCTGGATGAGGTCGACTACGTGGTGATCACCGCTGGGTCGTTCGACCTGCTCACCGAGGTGGTCTGCCGCAACGACGACCACCTGCTGGAGATCCTGCAACGCCTGCGCACGGTGCCAGGCGTGCTCTCCACCGAGGCGTTCGTCTACCTCAAGCTACGCAAGCAGACCTACACCTGGGGTACGGCCTGACGGGCGCCCATCCCGCGCCGACCCGCCAGGTTGATCCACTCGACATCCCCGATATCGCGGTATCAACCCCGGCCCGACACCCCAACATCGGCGATATGGAGTGGATCTAGCGACCGGCCACGCAAACCGCCAGTGCGGAATCCGTTGCATCTTCGATACTGGTGCGCTAAATCCGTCGCAGCGAAGCCCGAACACCGCCGATACCACTTGCCTCGGAGCCCGGAACTGTGCGATAACCGTGGGCAGAGCGGCCGGCCTCACCCCTTTGACCGGCCCGACGACCGATGGGGCTGACATGGCCAACGCCACCGACCATCTCTGGATGCACTTCACCCGGATGGCGAGCTACTCCGACGGTGAGGTGCCGACCATCGTGCGCGGCGAGGGCGCGTACGTGTGGGACGCGCAGGGTCGCCGCTATCTGGACGGGCTCGCCGGGCTCTTCGTGGTCAACGCCGGCCACGGCCGCACCGAGCTGGCCGAGGCCGCCGCCAAGCAGGCCGGCGAGTTGGCCTACTTCCCGCTCTGGTCGTACGCCCACCCGAAGGCCGTCGAGCTGGCCGAGAAGATCGCTGGCCTCACCCCCGGCGATCTCAACCGGGTCTTTTTCACGACCGGCGGTTCCGAGGCGGTCGAGGCGGCGTGGAAGCTGGCCCGGGCGTACTTCAAGCGCACCGGCCAGCCCAACAAGTACAAGGTGATCAGCCGGTACATCGCCTACCACGGCACCTCGATGGGCGCGTTGTCGATCACCGGCCTGCCCGGCATCAAGAGCGACTTCGAGCCGCTGGTGCCCGGCGCGATCAAGGTGCCGAACACCAACTTCTACCGGGCGCAGGAGCACGGCGACGACCCCGAGGCGTTCGGCCGCTGGGCCGCCGACGAGATCGGCCGCGCCATCGAGCGGGAGGGGCCGGACACGGTCGCCGCGGTCTTCCTGGAGCCGGTGCAGAACTCCGGCGGATGCTTCCCACCCCCGCCCGGCTACTTCGAGCGGGTCCGGGAGATCTGCGACGCGTACGACGTGCTGCTCGTCTCCGACGAGGTGATCTGCTCCTGGGGCCGACTGGGCGAATACTTCGGCGCCGTGCGCTACGGCTACCAGCCGGACATCATCACCACCGCCAAGGGCATCACCTCCGGGTACGCGCCGCTCGGCGCGATGATCGCCAGCGACCGGCTGATGGAGCCGTTCCTCACCGAGACCGGCATGTTCGCCCACGGGGTGACCTTCGGCGGTCACCCGGTCTCCTGTGCGGTGGCCCTGGCCAACCTGGAGGTCTTCGCCCGCGAAGACCTGGTCGGGCACGTACGCGCCAACGAGGACGCCTTCCGGTCCACCCTGGAGAAGCTGTACGACCTGCCGATCGTCGGCGACGTCCGCGGCGACGGCTACTTCTACGGCATCGAGCTGGTCAAGGACAAGACGACCCGGGAGACCTTCGACGAGGCCGAGTCGGAGCGTCTGCTGCGCGGCTTCCTCTCCACCGCGCTGTTCCAGGCCGGCCTCTACTGCCGGGCCGACGACCGGGGCGATCCCGTCATTCAGCTCGCCCCACCACTGATCGCCGAGCAGCAGCACTTCGACGAGATCGAGCAGATCCTGCGCACGGTTCTCACCGAGGCATGGGCACGGCTCTGAGCGGCGACCCCGTCGGGCACTACCGGGAGCTGTCGTACTGGCTGTCCACGCTGGACGAGCCGCTGACCCCGCGTCCGTCACTGCCGGGCGACGCGGACGCCGACGTGGTGATCGTGGGTGCCGGCTACACCGGGCTGTGGACGGCGTACCACCTGGCCCGCGCCGACCCGGCGCTGCGGGTCATCGTGCTGGAGAGGGAGATCGCGGGGTACGGGGCATCCGGCCGCAACGGCGGCTGGTGCTCCGCGCTCTTCCCCACCTCGCTGACCGGGCTGGCCCGCCGGCACGGCCCGGACGCGGCGGTCGCCATGCAGAGGGCCCTGCACGGCACGGTCCGCGAGGTGGGCCGGGTCGTCACGGCGGAGGGCATCGACTGTGACTGGGCCGACGGCGGCACTGTCACCCTGGCCCGCACCGGCCCACAGCTCGCCCGGGCGCGGGCCGCCGTGGACGAGGCCCGCGCGTTCGGCTTCGGCGCGGAGCACCTGGCGCTGCTCGACGCCCGCGAGGCCGCCGACCGTTGCGGTGCCGAGGGGGTACGCGGGGGGACGTACACCCCGCACTGTGCTGCGGTGCACCCGGCGAAGCTGGTCCGCGGCCTGGCCCGGGCCGTGGAACGGCTCGGGGTGACGATCCACGAGCGCACCCCGGTCACGGCGATCCGGGCGGGCGCGGCGATCACCGCGGCTGGCACCGTACGGGCGCCGGTGGTGGTCCGGGCGACCGAGGGGTACACGCCCATGCTGCCCGGTCAGCGACGCGCCGTGGCACCGGTGTACTCGCTGATGGTGGCCACCGAGCCGCTGCCGGCGGAGACCTGGGCCAGGATCGGGCTGGCTCAGCGTGAGACGTTCTCCGACCACCGACACGTGATCATCTACGGGCAGCGCACCGCGGACGGCCGGTTGGCGTTCGGCGGGCGCGGTGCTCCGTACCATTTTGGGTCCCGGGTCTCCCCCGGCTACGACCACGAGCCACGGGTCTTCACCGCGCTGCGGCGGACCCTCGGTGAGCTCTTTCCGGTGCTCGGCCCGGACCTGCCAGTGACGCACGCCTGGGGCGGCCCGCTCGGGGTGACCCGGGACTGGGCGGCCTCGGTTGGCTTCGACCGGGCCAGCGGGCTGGCCTGGGCGGGCGGCTACGTCGGGGACGGTGTCGGCTCCAGCAACCTCGCTGGTCGCACCCTGGCCGACCTGATCCGTGGCGAGCGCACCGAGCTGACCACCCTGCCCTGGGTGAACCACCGTTCACCCCGCTGGGAACCCGAGCCCCTGCGCTGGCTGGCCGTGAACGCCGGCCTACGGGTGATGGCCTCCGCCGACGGGGCCGAATCCCGCACCAACCGCCCTTCCCGCCGAGCGGCCACCTTCTCGCGCTTCCTGGGCAACTGACCCCCGGGCGGCGGGGTCAGTGGTTCGGGGGGATGACGCGGAGGTGGCCCCGGCGGCCGGTGGAGTGGGACTGGTCGGGGTGGGACCGGTCGGGTGTGCCCTCCGGCGGCCTCGGGGCTGGGCGGGCGGCTTCGCGGACCGCCTCGGCCAGTGCGACCAGGTCGTCGGTGGTGGGCGGCGGCGGCTCGAACTCGCCCTCGTGCCGGACCACGTCCCAGCCACGCGGGGCGGTCAGGCTGCGGGCGTGCGGCTCACACAGGTCGTACGTGTGTGGCTCGGCGAACGCCGCGAGTGGACCCACGACCGCTGTCGACTCGTTGTAGACATAGGTCAATGTGGCGACCGCTTGCCGGGGGCAGCCGTTACGGGAGCAGCGCCGGGATGACCTCACGGCGGCAGGGTATCTCCATTACCGGGTCCAGCGCATCGCTTCGCGTTGCGACACGCCCGTCGTGGTGATCACACTTCGCCGTCCTGGGCGCGCCGCGCCACGGGAGCGGCGCTGCCGCTGGCGAGCCCGGCGCGGGCGCTACCCTTTGCCTCATGACGAGCCCGGAACACCGCCGCCCCGGCTCCGGCCGGCGTGCGCACCGTGACCGGCACGGGCGTGGCCTGCGCGGACGGCTGGTGCCGGCCACCGTGCCGCTGGCGCGGACCAAGGCCGAGGTCTTCGACGACCTGGTCCTGGACACCGTCGAGACGCTGGAGCGTCGGTTCGCCAAGGAGCTGGCAGGGGTCGAGTTCGCGGTCGAGGACGTCCCGCCGGACCTGAACGTCTACGACTCCGATGTGTTGGAGGACGGTGAGGTTCCGCTGGCCCGGCTGCTGCCCGGCCGCCCGGGCCGGCAGGAGGTGCCGCCGCGGATCGTGTTGTACCGGCGGCCCCTGGAGTTCCGGGCGATGGACCGTGAGGACCTCGCCGATCTCGTGCATGACGTGATCATCGAACAGGTGGCGAACCTTCTCGGGGTCGATCCCGACGAGCTCGCCTGAGCCAAGCCCCGTGCGCGGGCGAGTCGGGCGGCCCCCACCGCCCCGACCTCGCACCGCTCAGGCAACCCGCCGCTTCAACTTGCGCCGCTCCCGCTCCGAGAGCCCTCCCCAGATGCCGAACCGCTCGTCGTGACCCAGAGCGTATTCAAGGCATTCGGTCTTGACCTCGCAGCGCGAGCAGATTCGCTTCGCCTCGCGGGTCGAGCCGCCCTTCTCGGGAAAGAACGCCTCGGGGTCGGTCTGCGAGCACAACGCCCGCTCCTGCCACTCCGGCGCGTTTCCGAGCAGGTCGGCCACCTCAAGCTGGCCGTCCATCAAATGCCTCCTTGTCGCGCACCGGCGTCATCGCCGCTGCAACCCCCCACGCGAAAGGCGTGCTTGTCCGTCCGGTCCCGTTTTGTTGCGTTCCGTGCGAACAACCCCATTCAAATTACACGCGTGTAATGCGTGCGCCGTCAAGCCAAACTTGATAATGGAGTCGCCCTCCCGACACCCCCCGGCCGGCCACTCGGACCGTCCAGCCTCGCAACCTGCCCTATCGATTCAGACCCCGGCCGAGTAACGCCCTCTCCGGCGAGTTGCCCGACTTTTCTGCCGTGGCGCTCCCCCAGCAGGCCATCGACGCAGCCACGCCAGCCGCAGTCGCCGACCTCCCCTCCCGAAAGCTGATCTTGGTGGGGGACAGGTTAACGCGGCGCGGCGCAGACCGCCCGTCGAGCGACGAACAGCGTTCGCGCCCCGCCCACAATGTGGACGGGGCGCGACAAAAAACCGATGCGACGAGGTTAGGCTTTAGCCCCAAAACCCCTGCTCGACCAGGTGAACTCGGCTATCGATCCACCGTGGACAGACACTGTCCCGGCGGGCGTACTCTCGTCCCACCAGACGGTATATCTGCCACCGGGCAGATCGGGATAGACCGCACTGTGGAGCACACCATCCCGCACCCGGCGCTCCCGTACCGCCGAGTGGACCCGCCGGTCATCGCCCCGACTGATCTCAATTTCCCGGCCGTGCAAATCCCGGCCCGTGTAGACGATCAGGGCACCGGTGTCGCCACCGAGGTCGAGGACGACGCTCCCGGTCTCCGACGGCCCGTACGCGTGCTCGTGCATCCCTGCTCCCCCCGCGCCGGTCAGGACGCCGCCGGCGGGTTGTTGAACCCGTCGTACGGCGTACCAAGGTAGGGGAAGTTCCCGAGGAACGGTGCGGTCACGTCGGCGGCGCTCAACCCGGGGGTGACCGCGGCGGCAGCGGCGTCCGGTCGGAACGTCTTGTCCACCAGCGGGACGGTCACCCCGGCGATCGCCCGCAGCGCGATGCTGACCACATCGTCGCCGACCCGCCGCCCGTTCGGGAACCCGGCCAGGTCACCGCCGAGCACCCCGAACCGGTCCGGACTCCGGGTCGGCGGGATCGCGGTGTTCAGCCGCAGCATGTCGGCCTGGACGTCGCCGGTGGTGTTGGTGAAGCCGTCGATCAGCCCGGCCGGCACGCCGGTGAGCAGGATCGCCACCAGGTCGGCCCGGGGCTTCTTCGCCTTGGTGAGCCTGTCCAGATTGGGGAAGACGTTCGGGTAGAGCGCCGGCAGCAACGCGGCCAACTCCGGCTGCTCGACGAACTGCGCGAACCGCTTGTCCTCCGACGGCGGCAACGAATTCCACAGGTCCTTCTTGGACATCGGCACGATGACCTCGTTGAACAGCGGATTGCCCAGCCGAGAGACCTGGGTGAACGGGCCAGTGGCGGTGTCCGCCGCGCCCCGGTCGCCGAGCACCCGTACCTGCCGACGCGACGCCGACGTCCACACCCCGATCACCGACGCCCGGTCACCGACGCCGTACCGGTTGGCGCGGCGGCGCACCCGGTCCAGCGGCACCTGCACCGCGATGCTGTGCACGTTCATCCGGTCGGTGGCGTTGACCGGCTCCCCCTCGGCCTTGAAGATCTTCTTGCCGGCCACGTGCAACTGCTGGAACGGTCGCAGCGTGCCAAGGTCGAAGATCGCGCCCAGGTCGACGAAGAAGCCGTCCGCGCGCTGCCCGGCGAAGACCCGCTCACCGGTGGAGAGCGAGTACGTGGCCTGCCGGACCAGCTCGGCGTACTTCGGGGTGGACAGCGGGCCGACATTGCACGGTGGGCAGGGCAGCTTGTGTGCCAGCCGGTGCTCCCGGCCGTCGGCCACCCGGGTCAGGCTGTAGAACTGCCGCCGGTTCCAGTTCTCGCTGTCCAGCGAATCGATCGGGCCCGTGTTGTAGAGAAAACTGTTCGGATTGGTGATCTCAGTCGTGAATTCGAACCGGTAGGTGACATCCGGACGGCCGTCGCCGTCGTTGTCGATATGAATCTCGTAGCGCACGTCGTCGCCGAACTCGAAGAAATTCGGGCCCCCGGAGGGGAGCTGCAACGGCACGTAGTTGGCGATCAGCGTGACCGCACCGGGTTTGTCGGGGCTGACGAACGCGTACAGGTCGGAGCTGTCGGCGACCGGATCCTTGGCTATCTCCGGGGCCTCACGGTGGGAAGACATGGCGGACCAACCTCACTGGGCGGGGGCAGGATGACGGAGCGGAGTGTCGGGTCAGCGCCGGGCAGCGCGCCGCAGCCGGTCCGCCAGGCCACGGTCGCGTACCTCGATCCGGGCCTCACCGACGAAGACGTCCATCGTCCCGGAGGCGGCGTCACGCAGGTGCACGACGATCGGTTCGTCGGCTCGTCCGGCCGCGCCGGGGGCGTTCTGCGCGGCCGACAGGCCCGGCACGGTGAGCGCGGCGGCGCCGAGGGTGGCGCTGGCCGCGGCGGTCAACGTCTGTCGGCGGGTCAGTCGCGGCCAGGGCCGTTTCCGCTGATCACTGGTCATGGGCAACCTTTCCGGCGGCGGCGCGAACGCGCCCGCGGGGACGGACGGGTCCGGTGCCGTCAACCGACGCCGCCGGGCCCCTGAGGGGACACCGGCGGCGATCCTCGCCGCGACCGCCGCCGGCACCGCGTGGTACGGCCGGCAGCGGGGAAAGGTTCGACCTCAGGGCCGGGCGTGACCGTATGCGGTCGAACGCTTGCGCGCCGGACGCCCGGCCGCCGTCGCAATGGCCCGCAACTGCTCCTCGGTACGCGCCGAACCGTTGCCGGAGCCGGCCATCCGGGAGATGGTCTCCTCCATCAGCGTGCCGCCCAGGTCGTTGCAGCCGCCCTGGAGCATCGCCACCGTGCCCTCGTCACCCAGCTTCACCCAGGAGCACTGGATGTTGTCGATCCGGCCGTGCAACAGCAGCCGGGACATGGCGTGCACCACCCGGTTCTCCCGCCACGTCGGCCCCGGGCGGGCAATGCCGGCCAGATAGATCGGGGCGTTGGTGTGCACGAACGGCAGCGCCACGAACTCGGTGAAGCCTCCGGTGCGGTCCTGCACACCGGCCAGCACCCGGAAGTGCGCCAGCCACTGCCCGGGGTGGTCGACATGGCCGTACATCATCGTGGAGCTGGACCGGATGCCCAGCTCGTGGGCGGTGCTCACCACATCGACCCAGGCGGCGGCCGGGAGTTTGCCCTTGGTCAGCACCCAGCGCACGTCGTCGTCGAGGATTTCCGCGGCGGTCCCCGGGATGGTGTCCAGGCCCGCCTCACGCAGCTGGATCAGCCAGTCGCGCACCGGCACGCCCGCCTTCGCGGCAGCGGTGACGATCTCCATCGGGGAGAACGCGTGCACGTGCATCTCGGGCACCCGGGCCTTGATCCCGCGCACGATGTCGGCGTACCCGGTGACCGGCATCTTCGGGTCGATGCCGCCCTGGAGGCACACCTCGCTGGCACCGACCGCCCACGCCTCCTCGGCCCGGTCCGCGACCTGCTCAACGGAGAGCCGGTACGCGTCGGCGTCCCTCTCACGCTGGGCGAACGCGCAGAACCGGCAGCCCACGTAGCAGACGTTGCTGAAGTTGATGTTGCGGTTGACCACGTAGGTGACGTCATCGCCGACCGCGTCCCGGCGCACGTCGTCGGCGAGTCGGCACAACTGGTCGAGCGCCGGCCCGTCCGCGCCGAAGAGCGCCAGCGCGGCATCGGCGTGCCGGGGTTCCAGCAGCGCGGCCGGGTCGTCGGCGGCGAGCCGCAGCCCGGCCCGCAGATCCTGGTCGCCGGCGGGGGCGGTCGGCCCGGCGGTCACCTTCGTGGCCACCTCCGCCCAGTCCCCGTAGACGCTGTCGAAGTCGCCCCGCCGGTCGTCCGTCCGGCCGGTGGTGTCGATGGTGGTGTGCAGGTCGGTCCGCCCGCCGAACATCTCCTCCGGCTCCTGCCAGGGGCGGCCCTGCGGCATCGCCGACTCGACCGCCATCCCGGAGGTCGGGTCGGCCAGTGCGCTGACGTGCGGCAGCAACCGCGGGTCGAGCCACGGGTCACCGGCGCGCACGTACTCGGGGTAGATGGTCAACCGCTCGCGCAGGCTGAACCCGGCCAACTCGGTGTGCCGAGCCAGCTCCTCGATCTGTGGCCAGGGACGTTCCGGGTTGACGTGGTCCGGGGTGAGCGGGGAGACACCACCCCAGTCGTCGATGCCGGCGCGCAGCAGCAGGTCGTACTCGCCGGCGATGAGGTTCGGTGGGGCCTGGATCCGGGCCTTCGGGCCGAGCAGCAACCGGGCCACCGCCACCGTGGCGGCCAGATCGTGCAGCTCCGCGTCGGGCATTCCGCGCATCGCCGTGTCCGGCTTGGCGCGGAAGTTCTGCACGATCACCTCCTGGAGGTGGCCGTACTCCCGGTGCGCGCGGCGGATCGCGAAGAGCGCGTCCACCCGCTCCGCCGGGGTCTCCCCGATGCCGATCAGGATGCCGGTGGTGAACGGCACCCCGACCCGGCCCGCGTCCTCGAGCACCCGCAGCCGGACCGCCGGCTCCTTGTCCGGTGAGCCATAGTGCGGGCCGCCCGGCTCCGACCAGAGCCGGGTCGCCGTGGTCTCCAACATCATGCCCATGCTCGGCGCGACCGGCTTGAGCCGTTGCAGCTCCGACCAGGACAGCACCCCGGGATTGAGGTGCGGCAGCAGCCCGGTCTCCTCCAGCACCGCGACCGCGCAGGCACGCAGGTAGTCCAGGGTGGAGTCGTAGCCGCGCTCGTCCAACCAGCTCCGGGCCGCCGGCCAGCGCTCCTCCGGCCGGTCACCGAGGGTGAACAGGGCCTCCTTGCAGCCCTGCTCGGCACCCGCCCGGGCGATCGCCAGCACCTCGTCGCGGTCGAGGAACGGCGCCGGCAGCCGGTGCGGCACGGTGGCGAACGTGCAGTAGTGGCAGCGGTCCCGGCAGAGCCGGGTCAGCGGGATGAAGACCTTCTTGGAGTACGTGACCACGCCCGGCCGCCCCGCCTCACGCAGCCCGGCGTCGCGGACCCCACCGGCCACCCGCAGTAGCTCGTCGAGCGCGTCACCGCGAGCGGACAGCAGCGCGGTCGCCTCGTCGACGTCCAGAGCCCGCCCGGTCGCGGCCCGGCCCAGGGCCCGCCGCACGCTCGCGTCGCTCGGGCCGGAGTGGGTGCGATCAACCATCCGCTCAGCCTATGCGCTGCGCAATCCCGCCCCACCAACCCGGGCCCGAGGCCCCCTCAACTCGCCCTGTTGATCATGAAGTTATTGCCACGACACGCCGTGCCAACCGACAACAACTTCATGATCAACGGGGGCGGGCGGAGGTCTGGAGGGCTGGGGGGTGGGTGTTTGTTTAGCGGGGTTGGTCTGGGTTGTCGCCTGGCTTGATGTGCTGGGTGCGGTCGTTGTCCGCGTCGGCGGGGCGGGAGATCACCTCGGTCGGGTCGGCGGACTGGCGCGGGATGGCCTGTGTGGGGTCGGCCGACGGCGGCTGCCCGAACGGCGGCGCGGCCGGGGACGGCGGCGCTGACTGCGGTGCCGGGTTCACCGGGGGCGCGGACTGCGGCGCGGCCGGGAACGGCGATGCGGACTGCGGGAACGGCGGTGCCGACTGAGGGTGCGGCGGCGCGGACTGCGGGAACGGCGGCGCGGACTGCGGTGCCTGGAACGGCGGCGAGGGCTGGCCGTACTGGCCGGGGAACTGCGCCGGTGGGTAGCCGCCGGGCTGACCGGGAGTGGGCCACCCGCCTGCCGGCTGGCCACCGGGCTGCCCCGGGGCCTGCCAACCACCCTGCTGCTGCGGCCACCCCGGCTGGGGCTGGCCGTAGGCGCCCGGCTGGGGCTTGGGCCGCGGCACGTAGTAGTGGGCGCGCCAGATGGTGTAGACCACCCAGGCGGCGACCGCGAAGACCACCATCCAGGCGAACCGGGTGAGCACACCGAGCAGCGCGTCGAGCACCTCGGCCTCGGCCAGCCGGCCCACCGTCCAGATCAGCATGGTGAGCGTGCCGAACAGCGCGCTGACCGCGTACTCACCGAGAGCCACCTGGGTGATCAGCTTCGCCTTCGGCAGCACCGGCGAGATGTGGGTGGCCAGCAGCACCGCCAGCAGCGGCAGAGCCACCGCCTCCACCCCGATGAACGCGTAGAAGGCACTGCCCGCGCGGTCGGTGAACGAGCTGTAGTCGTTCGGGGCGATCAGCCGGAGCAGGCCCACGAAGAGGAACACGGCGTTGGCGCCGAGCAGCGCGAGCGCAGCGAGCTCGCGGAGTGGCTTGGTCAGCTGGCGGGCCTGCGTCGCGTCGGTGGACGCGGGCTCGGCGGGGCTGGTCACGAGCTCCCCCTCAGGGCATGAACGGACAGGGCGCACGTGAGCCTAGTCTCCTGGGCCACCGGCGGACCGGAGGCGTCACGTGCGCGAGGATGGTCGACATGCGCATCGTGGTTCTGGCTGGCGGCATCGGCGGCGCCCGGTTCCTGCTCGGCGTCCGGGCGTACGCCCGCGAGGTCGGCGCGGAGGTGACCGCCGTGGTCAACGTCGGCGACGACCTGTGGCTGCACGGGTTGAAGATCTGCCCCGACCTGGACAGCGTCATGTACACGCTCGGCGGCGGCGCGGACCCGGAGCGGGGCTGGGGTCGGGTCGGCGAGAGCTGGACGGTCAAGGACGAGCTGGCCGCGTACGGGGCGCAGCCGACCTGGTTCGGGCTCGGCGACAAGGACATCGCCACCCATCTGGTCCGCACCACCATGCTCAACGGTGGCTACCCGTTGAGTGCGGTCACCGAAGCGCTGGCCACCCGTTGGGAGCCGGGCGTGCGTGTGTTGCCGGCGACGGATGACCGGCTGGAAACCCACGCTGTCATTGAGGACGACCAGGGTCAGCGGGCGATTCACTTCCAGGAGTGGTGGGTGCGGTACCGGGCGGACATTCCCACCCACCGTTTCGTCTTCGTCGGGGCGGAGACGGCGAAGCCGGCACCCGGCGTGCTGGAAGCGATCGGCGCGGCGGATCTGGTGCTGGTCGCACCCAGCAATCCGGTGGTGAGCGTCGCACCGGTGCTGGCCGTACCCGGGCTGCGCGAGGCGGTGGCCGACGGCCCGGCACCGGTGGTGGGCGTCTCACCGATCATCGGCGGCGCCCCGGTGCGGGGAATGGCCGACCGCTGCCTCGCCGTGCTCGGTGTCGAGTGCAGCGCCGCCGGGGTGGGCCGCCTGTACGGGGGCCGGACGGACGGCGGCCTGCTGGACGGCTGGCTGGTGGCCGAGGAGGACGCGGGCGCGGTGGTGCCCGGGGTGACGGTCCGCGCGGTGCCGCTGCGGATGACCGACGAGGCGGCGACAGTGGCCATGGTGCGCGCCGCGGTGGAGTTGGCGTGAGGCTGGAGATCCTGCCGGTGCTTGGCATCGGCCACGTGACCGAGGGTGACGACCTGGCGGCGGTGATCGCGACCGCTGCGCCGTGGCTGCGTAACGGCGACGTGCTGGTGGTGACCAGCAAGATCGTCTCAAAGGCGGAGGGGCGACTGGTCGACGTACCGGCGGACGGGCCTGAGCGACTCGCCGCACGGGACGACGTCCTGGCCGGCGAGACCGCCCGGGTGGTCGCCAGCCGAGGGGCGACCCGGATCGTGCAGACCCATCACGGCTTCGTGATGGCCTCCGCCGGGATCGACGCGTCGAACGTGGACAAGACCCGGCTGGTGCTGCTGCCGGTCGACCCGGACGCCTCGGCACGGGCTCTGCGCGACGAGCTGAGGGAACGCTACGACCTGGACGTGGCCGTGATCGTCAGCGACACCATGGGCCGGCCCTGGCGCAACGGGCTCACCGACGTGGCGCTCGGGGTGGCCGGGATGCCGGCCATCCGTGACCACCGGGGCGAGGTGGATCCGTACGGCAACGAGTTGCAGTTGACCCAGATGGCCGTGGTGGACGAGCTGGCGGGCGCCGGCGAGCTGATCAAGGGCAAGTGCGACCAGGTCCCCGTTGCCGTGGTGCGGGGCTACCTCTCCGCCACCAACCCCGACGATGCCGGTGGCGCGCGGGCGCTGATCCGCGACGCCGCACAGGACCTTTTCTCGCTCGGCACCGCCGAGGCCCGCGCCGCCGGGCTGGCCGACGCGGCCACGCTGGCTGATGGTCCCGGCCCGACGCCGGCAGACCCGATCGCGGTGCGACGGGCGATCGAAGCGGTCGCCGGGGTGGTCGCCCCCGGCACGGTCTTCACCCTGGTCGACGAGGCGGAGGTACGCGCCGGACTGGTCGCCGAGATGCCCGGTTGGCCGGACGGCGCCGCCCTGGTGCTCGGCTCACCGCCGACGCCCGTCGAGCCGATGGGGCTGGTCCGCTTCGGCGCCGACCTGCACCGACTGCGCGCCACCCTGGCCGCCGAAGGCGTCGGGTCGACCCTGCTGCCGCCACCGCCCGGCAGCCCGGCGAGCGCCGCGCTCGCCCTGTGACAGGCGGCCGGGTCACGCGTCCAGCATGGCCCGGCCGAGCGGAGTCAACGTGTGCAGCACGCTGTTGCGGTCCCGGTGGCTGACCAGCAGGCCGGCGTTGCGCAGCACGGTGGCGTGCTGGCTCGCCGCCGCCGGCGAGATGTTGAGCTGGCGGGCGACCTCACCGGTGGTGCAGCCCTCGTCGCTGGCCTGCAACACCGCGGCCCTGGTGCGGCCGAGCAGCGCGGCGAGTGAGTCACGGGCAGCACCTGACGGGGCTCCTCCGGCGCCGTCGACCGACGCCAGCCCGCCCAGCCGGTCCACCGGGTAGACCAACACCGGTGGCAACGCCGGGTCGAGCAGGGCGACCGGGGTGGCCGCGCAGAAGAACGACGGCACCAGCAGCAACCCTCGGCCGTCCAGGTGCAGCTCCCGGCTGTGCGGGTACTGGCGGACTTCGAGCACCCCGCCCTCCCAGCGCATCGCCGGTCGGAGGCTGGTGAGCAGGCCCTCGACACCGTCGTCGAGCAGAGCCCGCGCCCGGCGAGCACGGTCCGCCGCCACCGCGGCCTGAATCCGGCTCCAGTACGGCCCGATCGCTAGCGACCGGTACTGCTCCATCGACTCGGCGAGGTGGTGCAGCGCCGCCACCTCACCCCGGGCCAGCGCTGCGGCCGAGGAGGGCAGCTGATTTTCGGCGGCCAGCACGCTCAGGTCCCGGTGCAGCAACTCGGCGGGGGTACGGCGGAGCGCGTCCAGCCCGGCCTCGAAGCCGTCGACGCTGGCGTACGGGGTGAGGAAGTCGGGGAAGTAGCCGCGCGGCGGGTTCAGCGCGAAGAGCAACCGGAGCTGGTCGGAGGCGGCGTCCTGGCGCAGCCCTCGGGACACGGTGCGCCGCCAGTTCGCCGTCAACGGATCGCGGTTGCGGCCCTGCAACACGTGCAGGCTGAGAACCAACTCCCAGACCGGGTCCGCCGCCGGGGCCACCCGGGTCCGGAGGATGTCCTCGCCAGAAAAGTGGATCTTCAGCATGCAGCGCTCCTGAGCCACCAAGCAGGGGGATGCCGGACGGCTGTTCGACTCTACCTGCCCGGCACTTATCTCCATCTTTAAGCCTGAACTGAAAAACCTCGACGTCGCCGGGGCCTGTTCGGCATGCTTCCCATGCCCGAACACGGTGCCGGCGCGTCCTGAATGCGCCCGGCGCCAGGGGCACCGGGGCCGGGGAGGCCCGGTGATCGGGCGGCACCACGAGGGTCTGCGGCCCTTGCTCCGCAGAGGTGCCGTCCGGTCATCCCGTCCCGCATCACCACCCGCCCCGGCTCAGCCGACCCAGAGCGCGACCCGGTGGTCCTCGTCCGTGACGTAGAACGGTCGCCCGTCCAACTCGGCCAGCCCTTCGACGTGGTGAAACGGCGCCAGGTCCGCCACCAACGTACCGACGAGCCGGTACGCGTCGCCCACCGCAGCGTCCGGAAGTCGGAAGCGGACGTGTCGGGAGGTGACGTCACCCCCGCCCGGATGGTCGTCGAGCAGCACCGAGCCCTTACCCAGCGCGTCGATCGAGCCGATCACGGCCGCGTACCCGCCGTCCGACGTCGGGGTGATCGCGCGGAACCCGGTCAGCTCCCCCGGCGGGGTGACCCCGGACAGCACGTACGCGCCCAACGCCCGAGGCCACTCCGGCTCCGCCGCGAACATGGCCGGCACATCGGCCACCTCGACCAGGATCGGCTCACCGTCCTCGGTGACCGGGAAACGCAGCCCGAGCAGCACCGTCCCGGCCGGAGTGAAGGCCGCCGCCTCCACGTTCAACGGCAGGTCGTCCGGGGCCAGCCGATTGACCCAGCTCTTCTCCCGGGCGGTCCCCCTCGCCAACGTCTCCACGATGAACCGGGCCCGCACCCGGTCCCCCGGCGGCAGCAGCGTCAGCGGCGACCCGGCGAGGGCGTCGTTCACCGCCCGGTGCAGCCGGAACGAGTTGCGCACCACATGCACCGGCACCGGCCCGGTCGCCGCGTCGTCCTCCCGGAACCGGGCCACGAAGGCGCGCCGGGGGCGCAGCGGGCCAGCCTTCGAGCCGAAGTGGGAGCCGAAGACGTACACCCAGCCGTCGTGGTGGGCGAGCGCCTCACCGTCCTCGGTCCGCCCGTTCTCCACACCGGCGTCCGCCACCACGTGCCGGGCCGTCCACTCGCCGTCGTCCAGCTCCAGCAGCAGCGCCAGGCAGTGCTCCACCGGCCCCTCGTCCAGCACCGTCCAAAAGCCCCGCCGGGCGCCGTACGCGCGCAGCAGCGCAGCCGACCGCACCGGCAGCAGATCACTGGCCTCGTTGCCGGCCACCACGAATTCGACGAGTCGCAGGGTCACCGAGCCAGCGTACGGAGCACACGCTCGTACAGTGGCGGGGTGCCCGACACCGCGATCACCGGACCGACCGCCCACCCGACCAGCCCCGAGGGGTACGCGGAGCTGCACGCCGACGCCACGGCGCTGCTCGAGGGCTGGCAGCCCACCAGCCCGAACTCAGCCGTCGCGCGGGACCGGACCCTCCGGCTGCTCGGCGCCGGTCCGGTCACGATGAGCCGGCAGCACCGCCCCGGGCACATCACCGCGAGCGCCTTTGTGTTGGACGCCACCGGCACGCGGGTGCTGCTCTGTCTACACGGCAAGTTCGGGCGTTGGGTGCAACTCGGCGGGCACTGCGAGCCGACCGACCAGACCCTGGTCGCCGCCGCGCTCCGCGAGGCCACCGAGGAGTCCGGGATCCCCGGCCTGCGCATCGACCCGGTCCCGATCGACGTCGACGTGCACCCGGTGCAGTGTCAGGGCGGATCCCTGCACCACGACGTCCGGTTCGCCGTGCTCGCCCCACCCGGAGCGGTGGAGCAGGTCAGCGACGAGGCCGAGGAACTGGGCTGGTTCCCGCCGGACCAACTGCCCGAGCCGCTGGCCGGCGGGACCGTGCAACTGGTCGCGCCGGCCCTCGCAGCCCTCAGACGTAGCCCTCTTCGCCCCGCTCCTTGAGCTCGTCGACCAGGGCCTTGACGTCCTGGGCCCGGTCGCGCGGGCAGACCAGCACCGCGTCCGGGGTGTCCACCACGATCAGGTCGCGCAACCCGAGGACGGCCACCAACCGACCGGACTGCGGCACGACCACCAGGTTGGCGCTGTCCCGCAGCAGCACACCCGGCTTGGCGTCAGAGCCGAGCACGACGTTGCCCGCGGCGTCGGCCGGCAGCACGTCGCCCAGGGTGTGGAAGTCGCCGACGTCGTTCCAACCGAAGTCGCCCGGCACGGTCGCGACGCGACCCGCGGTGGCCGCGCCCTCCATCACCGCGTAGTCGACGGAGATCTTCTGCAGCGTCGGCCAGATCGCGCCGAGCACCTCGTCCTGCTCCGGGGTGCCCCAGGCGGCGGCGATCGCGGCGACGCCAGCATGCAGCGCCGGTTGCTGGCGGGCCAACTCGGCGAGGAAGACGTCCACCCGCCACACGAACATGCTCGCGTTCCACAGGTGCCGGCCCGAACGGACGTACGCCTCGGCGACCTCGGCGCCCGGCTTCTCCTTGAACTCGGTCACCGGTCGCCACGGCGAACCCTCGGTCTCGTCGCCGGTCTCCAGGTAGCCGTAGCCGGTCTCCGCCCGGGTCGGGGTGATCCCGACGGTCATCAACATGCCCTGCTCGGCACCGCGAACCGCCTCCTGGACCGTGCGGACCCAGCTTCCCGGGTCGCGGATCAGGTGGTCGGCCGCGAAGCTGCCCATCACCGCGTCCGGGTCGCGCACCGCAATCACCGCTGCGGCCAACGCGATCGCCGCGCAGGAGTCCCGTGGGGAGGGCTCGACCAGGATGTTCTCCTCGGGCAGACCGGTCAGTTGCCGGGCCACCGCCGCGACGTGCGCGGCACCGGTGACCACCAGGGTCCGATCCGGTGTGGTCAGCGGCGCGAGCCGCTCCACGGTCGCCTGGAGCAGCGAAGCGCTGGTGCCGGTGAGCGGGTGGAGGAACTTGGGGTGGCCGGCGCGGGACAACGGCCACAACCTTGTGCCGCTGCCACCTGCCGGAATGACCGCATAAAGCATCCGCACATCATGCCTGACGAACCCGCCCGGAGTGGCATGGGTCACCGCCAGGGGCCCGGACGGTCACGAACGGGCGCGACTCCAGGCGGCGATGTGCACCTCGGCGCTGGACTCCCAGGTGAACTCCTTGGCCCGGTCGAACCCCGCCTTCGCCAGCGACAGCCGCCGCTGCTCGTCGTCGAGCAAAGCTGCCAGGTCGGTGCCGATCTGCTCCGGGTCCTCCGAGGTGTACGCGACGGCGTCGCCGCCCACCTCGGGCAGCGAGAGCCGGGGCGTGGTCAGCACCGGGGCGGCGCACGCCATCGCCTCCAGGATCGGCAGCCCGAACCCCTCGCCGTAGGACGGATAGGCGGCGACCAGCGCGCCGCCGAGGAAACCAGGCAGGTCGGCGTAGCGCAGGTAACCGGGGCGCAGCAGGCGAAGGTGCGACGGGACCTCGGCCACCGCCCGGTCGATGTCGTCGTCGTGCCCCTGCCCACCGGCGATCACCAGGGCCGGCGGGTCGGCCCGGTCGGCCACGGCACGCGCCCAACCACGGATCAGGTTGGGCACGTTCTTACGCGGCTCCTTGGCGCCGAGGAAGGCGACGTAGCTGCTGTTGCCCAGCCCCAGCCGGGCACGGACGCGGGCCTTCTCCTCGTCGGTGGGTGCGTGGAAGGCGGCCTGGTCGACACCGTGGTAGGCCACGTCGATCCGCGTCGGGTCGGCGTCGAGCAGCCGGATCAGCTCGTCCCGGGTGGCCTTGCTGGGCACGATCACCCGGTCGGCGCGACGCAGCGAGGTCTTGATGGCGCTGCGGAAGAACGTGCGGCGGGACTTGTCGTAGTGCTCCGGCTCGGTGAAGAACGTCGCATCGTGCACGGTGACCGTAACCGGGCACCCGGCCCGCAGCGGGCAGGTGTAGAAGGGCGAGTGCAGCACGTGCGCGCCCACCTGCTGGGCGAGCAGCGGCAGGCCCGTCTGCTCCCACGCGAGCCGCGCCGGGCGGTGCGCCACGGCGGCCGGGGCGGGAATGATCTCCGCCCCGGGCAGCATCCGCGTGTAGCGCTCCTGGTCGGTGCGGAGGCTGACCACGGCCAGATCCACCCCCGACCCGCACACCTTGCCGAGGGCGCCGAGCAGACCGTCGACGTATCGACCGACACCACCACGGTCGGCGGGGACACTCGTGGCGTCGATGAGCACGCGGGGCGGGCGACCGGCGGTCACGGGGCGACTCCTCTTGCAGTCTGTGGGGAACAACACTCCGGGGGCCAAGCCTACGCCGGGGCGCGCCACCGACGCTGACTGCGACCCGACGGTACGCCGACTTGTCATCGTCTTCGAGTACGGCCCACAGGGGCGTATCGTTCGCACCGATGGCCGACAACATTTCGCGGGTGTTCGCCGATGCGATCGCGAACGACCCGACCCGACCGTTGCTCACCTGGTACGACGATGCCAGCGGCGACCGCACCGAGCTCTCCGGGGTCACACTGGCGAACTGGGTGGCGAAAACCGCCAACCTCCTCGTCGACGAGGTCGGCCTCGCCCCGGGCACCACGGCCGGCGTGCTGCTGCCGCCACACTGGCAGACCGCGGCGGTGCTGCTGGGTTGCTGGTCGGCCAAGCTGAGCGTCGTCGACACAGCGGGTGACGTGGATGTGCTCTTCGCCGCCGCCGACCGGCTGGACGAGGCGCAGTCCTGGCCGGCCGACGAGCGGTACGCCCTCGGGCTCGCCCCGCTCGCCGCGCCGCTACGGCAGGTGCCGCCCGGGTTCGCCGACTACGTGGTCGAGGTACGCCGGCACGGCGACCACTTCACCCCGCGACCCGGGCCGGGCCCCACCGACGATCACCTGCTGGCCCGCGCACAGGCCCGTGCCGCCGAGCTGGGCATTCTTCCCGGCGCCCGAGTCCTCGTCGACGCCGCCCGGCACCCCGACCCGGTCGACTGGCTGCTGGCCCCACTGACCCGTGCGGCCACCGTGGTCCTCTGCGCCAACCTGGACCCAGCCCGCCTTCCCACCCGCCTAACCACGGAAAAAGTAACCCACCCCCTCCCGTAACCCCGCCCCACCCGCGCCCTCTGCTCCCGCCCCCGCCCTCCGCTCCCGCGCCCGCCCTCTGCTCTCGTCGATCTAGGGCATATCGCTGTGATCGGAGATCATCCGACGACGATATGCCCTAGATCGACTGGGCGGGGGCTGGGGCGGGGCGGCGGCGGGGTTAGCGGGGCGGCGGGGGCGGCGGGGGCGGCGGGGGCGGCGGAGCGGGGGGGGTGGTTAGGGGTGGGTTCGGGTTTGGGCCAGGGCGGCGAAGGCCGTCAGGGACTCGGGGTTGGCCAGGGCGCCCTTGGCTGCGGCCTGGTCGACCGGGGTGCCCGTGAGGATCTTCTTGACCGGAACCTCCAGCTTCTTCGCCGACAGGGTGCGGGGCACCGAGCGCACCTGGTGGATCTCGTCCGGCACGTGCCGGGGTGAGAGCGCGGTCCGCAGTTCGCGGCAGATCATGGCGCGCATCGGGTCGTCCAACTCCAGGCCCTCGGCCAGCACCACGAAGAGCAGCAGCTCACCGGCACCGCCCTCGTCGTCCTCCAGGTGTACGACGACCGAGTCGAGCACCTCGTCCAGCCCTTCGACCACCGAGTAGAACTCGGCGGTGCCCAGCCGCACCCCACCACGGTTGAGCGTGGCGTCGGAGCGTCCGGTGATCACGCAGCCGCCCCGCTCGTTGATGGTGATCCAGTCGCCGTGCCGCCAGACGCCCGGGTAGACGTCGAAGTACGCCTCCCGATAGCGGGTGCCGTCCGGGTCGTTCCAGAAGCCCACCGGCATGCTCGGCATCGGCTCGGTGATCACCAGCTCGCCCAGCTCGCCGATGACCGGGGTGCCGTCGGCGGAACGGGCCTCCACCTTGGCGCCCAACGCCCGGCAGGCGATCTCACCGGCGTACACCGGCAGCAGCGGCACCCCGCCGACGAAACCGGTGCACACATCGGTGCCTCCGGAGAGTGACTGGAGCTGGAGGCGGTCGCCGACGGTCTCGTACACCCAGTGGAAGCCCTCGGCGGGCAGTGGCGCACCGGTGGAACCCACACTGCGCAGCGCCGACAGGTCGGCGACGTCGCGGGGCACCAGCCCGGCCTTGCGGCAGGCCAACAGGAACGGCGCGGAGGTGCCGAAGTAGGTGGTGCCGGTCTCCGCCGCAAGCCTCCACATCCCACCGAGATCGGGGTGGCCCGGGTTGCCGTCGAACAGCACGATGGTCGCGCCCACCGCCGGGCCGGAGACCAGGAAGTTCCACATCATCCAGCCGGTGGTGGTGAACCAGAAGAACCGGTCGGTCGGGCCCAGGTCGTGGTGCAGGGCGAGCATCTTCAGGTGCTCCAGCAGGATGCCGCCGTGGCCGTGCACGATCGGCTTGGGCAGCCCGGTGGTGCCCGAGGAGTAGAGCACGTACAGCGGGTGGTCGAACGGCACCGGCGTGAACGTCAACGGCTCGTCGGTGGGCGCGGCCAGCTCGGCCCAGCCCAGCGTCCCCTCCTGCGGGGCGTTCGCCGGGTCCAGGTACGCGATGCTCACGGTGTGCCGCAGCGACGGCAGAGCGGCCCGGATCGCGGCGACCTCGGCACGCCGGTCCACCGGCTTGTCGCCGTACCGGTAGCCGTCCACGGCGACCAGCACGGCCGGCTCGATCTGCTGCCACCGGTCAGTGACACTGCGGGTGCCGAACTCGGGTGCGCAGGACGAGAAGGTCGCGCCCAGGCTGGCCGTGGCCAGCAGCAGGACGTACGTCTCCGGGATGTTCGGGGCGTACGCCGCCACCCGGTCACCGGCGGTGACGCCGAGCCGGCGCAGCCCGGCAGACACCCGGCGGACCTGCTCGCGCAACTCGGCGGCGGTCAGCGTGACCGGTGGTCGCGTCTGCCCGTGCGCGATCACCACCGGGTCGTCATCGACACGTCCCGGCATCCGCAGCACGTTCTCCGCGTAGTTGAGCGTGGCCCCGGGAAACCAGCGGGCGCCGGGCATCCCCCGGTCGACCAGGGTGGCGGTCGGCGGGGTGTGCGCGATCACCTCGAAGTGGTCCCAGATCGAGCGCCAGAAACCGTCCAGGTCGGTGGTGGACCAGCGCCACAGCGCGTCGTAGTCGGCGAAGTCCAGCCCACGGTGCTCCCGCAACCAGCGCAGGTAGGCACCGATCCGGGACCGCTCGCGTACGTCCGCCGGCGGCGCCCACAGCATGTCACCCACTGTTCCACCCTCCCCTGGCCCGGCACGACACTGTGAATGGGCCGTGGCGCCATCTTGCCCTACCTCGAAGCGCCATTCTGCGCACCGGGTCCGCCGATCGACGCGTGCCCGGCCCACACTCCACCTGACCAACCCATGTGGTTCAGCCGGCGCGGTGGGCCTGGATGGCCCGGCGACGGGCCAGGCGGTGCGCGCGACGGATCTCCGCCTCCTTGTACCGGCGCTCGTCCTCCGCCGTCTCGGGCAGCACCGGGCGGACCACGCGCGGCGCCCCACCCACGTCCACCCCGACGAAGACCAGGTACGCGGTGGCCACCCGGACCGGCGCGTCCTCGGCCGAGTCCCATCGTTCGGCGACCACCCGCACGCCCACCTCCATCGAGGTCTGACCGGTCCAGTTCACCTGCGCGTGTGCGTGCACGAGGTCACCGACCCGGACCGCCTCGGAGAAGACGATCTCGTCGATCGCCGCGGTCACCGCCGTCCCGCCGCTGTGCCGGGCGGCAGCGGCCCCCGCCACATCGTCGACGAACTTCATCAGAACCCCGCCGTGCACGGTGCCGTACAGGTTCACGTCCACCGCGGTCATAATCTTGCTCAGCGTGACGCGTGAGTACGACGTCGGCTTGCCGGTCGGAGCGGCGGAGAGGTGCTCAGTCATGCCGAAAACGGTACGGTGCGCGGATGCGACATCTCTGGAGCTTCCTCGCCGGGCTGGTGGTGGCGCCCATCACCTGGGTGTTGGTCACACTGGGGCAGGACGGGTCGAGCCGGACGGTCGACCGCTGGGTGGAGATCGGCACCTTCAACACCGCCAACTTGATCGAGCCGGCCGTGTACCTCGGTGTCGGCGGTGTCCTGCTGGGCCTTCTCGGCACGCTGCGTTTCTCACCGCTGGGCCCGCTGGTGGCTGGATTGCTGCTGGTCATCCCGTACGTCGGGATGTTCGTGGCGCCCTTCGCGATGCGGGACGCGATCCCGCAGGGGTGGAAGGTGTTCGGCGATCCGTTGCCGCTGCGGCTGCCCGTGGAGAACGGCACGCTCTTCCTGATCGGCCTGCTGCTGCTGATGGCGACCTTCAGCGGGCAGCGTTGGCGGCAGTGGCCGCTCCCGGCGGCCGAGCCGACCGCGGCGCCGGTCCCCGCGCCCGAGCGAGGCCCCGGCAACGACGACTTCACGCTGACCGACTGGCCGTCCCCCGCGCCCGCGGAGCGCGACAACGCGCCCCTCACCCTGGGTTACCCCGCCGATCCGACACCGACCGAGCCGCTGCCCCGCCGGGTGGGTGGCGAGTCACCCTGGTCCGCCCCACCGCGCGGTCAACCGCGCCCCGAGGACACCACTGAGATCCGCTGATCGTCGGGGCGGGCCGGGCAACCGGCCCGCCCTCTCTCTAGTGCAGAGCGACCGCCAGGTCCGGGTCACCCGTGCCGAGGCTGGCGCGGGGAACGACGAGGAGCATGACCGCCAGCGCGGCGGCCATGCCGCCCGCGATGACGATCGCCATCGGTACGCTCCCGGTGCCCAGCAACCCCACCAGGGGTGCGGACACCGCGCCGATGCCGAACTGCACGGCGCCGAGCAGCGCGGCAGCGGTCCCGGCGGCCTCGCTGTGCCGGGTCATCGCCAGCGCCGGCGCGTTCGGCATGGCCAGGCCCGTCGCGGCCAGGACCAGCCACAGTGACGCCAACAGGGCGCCCAGGCCACCGAAACCGGTCACGGCGAACATGACCAGCACCAGCCCGGCCGCCGTTCCGGCGATCAGAGCGCTGACCAGGATCTGTTGCGGGGTGAAGCGGCGCAGCAGCCGGACGTTGAACTGGGTGGCCGTGATCAGGCCGACCGAGCCCGCACCGAAGGCCAGCCCGAACTCCTGCTCGTTGAGGCCGTACTGGTCCTGCAGCACGAAGGACGACCCGGAGACGTACGCGAACAGGGCGGCCATGGCCAACCCGGCGACCAGCACCAGACCCATGAACGCCCGGTCGTTGAACAACCGCCGGTAGTCGCGCAGGGTCGCCCCCACCCCACCACGTCGGCGGCGAGCCACCGGCAGGGTCTCCGGCAACCGGAGCGCGGCCACGACGGTCAGCAGCACACCCAGCACCGCCAGCGCCGCGAAGACGCCCCGCCATTCGGTCCAGCGAAGCACGCCGCTGCCCAGGGTCGGCGCGAGGATCGGCGCCAGACCCATGACGAGCATCAGCCGGGAGAAGATCCGGGCGAAGGACGCACCGCTGAACAGGTCGCGCACGATCGCTGTGGCGACCACGGTGGCGGCCGCGACGCCGAGCCCCTGCAGTACGCGCAGCGCGCCGAGCACGCCGATGCTGGGTGCGAACACGCACAGCACGGATGCCACGACGTGCACGGCCAGCCCGGCGAGCAGGGGTTTGCGCCGCCCGACCACGTCGGAGAGCGGCCCGATCAGCAACTGGCCCAACGCGAGGCCGACCAGCGTGCCGGTCAGCGTCAACTGCACCGCGGTCTCGGTGGTCTGGAGACCCGCCGTGATGGCGGGCAGCGCCGGCAGGTACATGTCGATGGTCAGCGGCCCGATCGCGATCAACGCGCCCAGCACGAGGACGAGCTGCAGCCGCTGACGGTTGGTCATCAGGTCGCCGGGCAGCACTTCCTCGGTCGCACTCGGGTCTCCCTTGCGGGTGCCGGGCCCGGTCTTGTCCACCAACTGCTTCATTATCTCGATCTTTCTGCGGAAGCTGGTGCGTCGTCACGTGCGACCGCTGAGGCGTCACCGCACCCCCGGTTGCGGCGGGCACGATGTGGGCTTGCCCGACGGTGGGCAGCGAGAAGTGACGAGGCAGGGGCCGCGGCGGGGGTGGCCGGATGAGGCGATCGTCCGATGAGGTGATTCTCTCGCTCGCCAACGCCCTGAGGGCGTGCGACGTTCCCGGTGTGTGGGGGGTCACGCCACGCACCGGTCTCACCCGAACCCGCACGGACAGCCCCGGCCAGGACCTCTGTGGGCCGGCATGCCGGTTACGGCACACCGGACCAGCGGACGGCGTCTGACCGGAGGGACGACCTAGACGACGTCGGCCAGCAACTGCCGGGCCATGACGATCCGCTGCACCTGGTTGGTGCCCTCGTAGATCTGAGTGATCTTGGCGTCCCGCATCATCCGCTCGACCGGGTAGTCACGCGTGTAGCCGTACCCGCCGAGCAACTGCACCGCGTCGGTGGTGATCTCCATGGCGGCGTCGGAGGCGAAGCACTTGGCCGCCGCGCCGAAGTAGGTGAGGTCCCCGTCGCCCCGCTCGGACTTGCCGGCCGCGGCGTACGTGAGCTGCCGGGCGGCCTCCAGCTTCATGCCCATGTCGGCGAGCATGAACTGGATCCCCTGGAACTCGGCGACCGCCTTGCCGAACTGGCGACGCTCGGCCACGTACCCCTTGGCGTAGTCGAGCGCGCCCTGCGCGATCCCGACGGCCTGGGCGGCGATGGTGACCCGGGTGTGGTCCAGGGTCTTCATCGCGGTGGCGAAGCCGGTGCCCTCCGCGCCGATGATCCGGTCGGCCGGGATCCGGACATTGTCGAGGTAGACCTCTCGGGTGGGCGAGCCCTTGATGCCCAGCTTCTTCTCCGGGGCGCCGAAGCTCACCCCGGCATCGGACTTCTCGACCACGAAGGCCGAGATGCCCCGGGAGCGGGCAGCCGGGTCGGTGACGGCGAAGACGGTGTAGAACTCGGACACACCGGCGTTGGTGATCCAGCGCTTCACGCCGTTGAGGACCCAGTGATCCCCGTCACGCACCGCCCTGGTCGTCATCGACGCCGCGTCGCTGCCCGCCTCCGGCTCCGAGAGGCAGTACGAGAACATGGCGTCGCCCGCCGCGACGGGCGTCAGGTAACGGCGCTTGAGCTCCTCGGAACCGGACAGCAGCAGCGGCATCGTGCCGAGCTTGTTCACCGCCGGGATCAGTGAGGAGGACGCGCAGGCCCGCGCCACCTCCTCGATCACGATGGCGGTGGCCAGCGCGTCCGCACCCGCCCCGCCGTACTCCTCGGGGATGTGCGGGGCATGGAAGTCGGCCGCCCGCAGCGCGTCGTAGGACGCCTTGGGAAACTCCCCGGTCTCGTCGGCCTCGGCGGCGTGCGGAGCCACCTTCGCGGTGCAGACCGCACGCACCGCCTCCCGGATCGCCTCGTGCTCCTCAGGCAACCGGTAGACGTCGAACGACTCCCCTACGGCCATCTCGGGCCTCCCCTTCACCGCTATCATGCGCAGTCTGTAGCCTTCCGTGACCGCCGAGCGCGCAGACTGAAGGATAACTACTGCAGTTCAGGTGATGTTACCGGCGCGTAGGTATGGGCATGACGGAGCACCCACGCCGCTGGGCGATGATGGAAGACAGACGACAGAGCCACCCCTCCGGTGCCCGCCGAGGCGCCGCAGAAGAATGCGACGCGACGACGCGCCGCCTTTGCGAGCGGAGAAGACAGGCGTGACGATCCCCTACCCCACCATCCAGCCGACCCCCGCCATCGCCGCAGTGACGCCTCCTTCGGGCGCACCCCGGCCGCGGGTGACGTTCCTGGGGACCGGCTACCTCGGTGCGACGTACGCAATCTGCTATGCCGAACTGGGGTACGAGGTGCTCGGCTTCGACGTCGACGCCGACAAGATCGCCATGCTGAACGCCGGTGAGGTGCCGATCCACGAGCCCGGCCTGGATGAGCTGCTCCGCCGCAACCTCGCCGCCGGCCGCCTCCGGTTCAGCACCGACATCGCCGAGACCGCCGAGTTCGGTGACGTGCACTTCATCTGCGTCGGCACCCCCCAGCGGGTCGGCGGGATGGGTGCTGACCTGTCGTACGTCGAGGCGTCGGTGACCAGCCTCGCGCAGCACCTGACCCGCAAGGCTCTGATCGTCGGTAAGTCCACGGTGCCGGTGGGCACCGCCGAATGGGTCGAGCAGCTCGTCGGCAAGCACACCCCGAACGACCTGGGCGTCGAGGTGGCGTGGAGCCCCGAGTTCCTCCAGGAGGGGTTCGCCGTCGACGACGTCCTGCGCCCCAACCGGATCGTGGTCGGTGTGAAGAGCGAGTGGGCCAACGGCATGCTCTACGCCGCGCACAAGGGCGTGTTCGACCTGGCCGCCACCGAGGACCGTGAGGTTCCCCTGGTGGTCACCGACTTCGCCACCGCCGAGCTGGTCAAGGTCGCCGCGAACGCCTTCCTGGCCACCAAGATCTCCTTCATCAACGCGATGGCCGAGGTCTGCGAGGCCTCCGGTGGCGACGTCACCCAGTTGGCCCGTGCGATCGGTTACGACCCGCGGATCGGCAACCGGTTCCTCCAGGCCGGCCTCGGCTTCGGCGGCGCCTGCCTGCCCAAGGACATCCGAGCCTTCCAGGCCCGCGCCCAGGAGCTGGGTGCCGGCGAGGCGCTGCGCTTCCTGCACGAGGTCGACCTGATCAACCTGCGCCGCCGCAACCGGGTGCTCCAGCTCGCCGCGGATCTGCTCGGCCGCCGCTCCGGCCCGGCCGGCCCGGACTTCTCCGGCACCCGGATCGCCGTGCTCGGTGCCACCTTCAAACCCAACACCGACGACGTCCGCGACGCTCCGGCGCTCGCCGTCGCCGCGCTGCTGCACAAGGCCGGCGCCGAGGTGCACGTGTACGACCCGCAGGGCACCGAGAACGCCCGCCGCGCGGTTCCCGAGCTGACCTACGAGACCGGCATCAACGAGGCGGTCTCCGGCGCCGACCTGGTCTGCGTCCTCACCGAGTGGGCCGACTTCCGCAACGCCGACCCGGTCGCCCTTGGCGAACTGGTCGGCGGCCGCAAGGTCGTCGACGGCCGCAACTGCCTCGACTCGGCACTGTGGACCCAGGCCGGCTGGGAGTACCGGGGCATGGGCCGCCCCTGACGGAACGGACCTCACCGGCCGGCCACCGAGCATTTCGGTGGCCGGCCGGTGTCGTTGTTTGCCCCGGACCCGCCGACAAGAGTCGAAATCCGCGCCAGCTTTGGGCATGCTGCGAGAGTGGGAGTCCACAGTGCGGGTGGAGGGGTGTCGTGGCGACCTTTCAATGCTCCTCGTGCGGCCGGGAGATCAAGCCGGCCGTCCGGTGTCCGCACTGTGGGGCTGATCAGCCGCAGTGGGCCGAGCACCTGGCGGATATCGAACGTTCGATCGCGGAGATGAAGGCGCGCGATGCCGCCATCGCCCGCGAGCAGCGGCAGATCGCCGCCAAGATGCAGGCCGCACTCTTCCAGCGGGACATCCTCGCCCACGCCGGTGAGGAGCGACTCAAGCAGGCAACCCGGCCACGTCGGGTGCTACGCCGCCGGCCCGGCCGGCGGCCACCGACCGCCACCACCGGAGCGCCGCCCCGGGTGCCCCGCCAGGGCGCTCCGTCCGCCCCGGAGGACCCGCCGCCGCCTCCGCCCCGGCCGACCTGGCTGGACGCGGACGACCCGGAGCACCCGCCGGAGGCCTCGTCGCGCGAGGTGCAGAACATCCCCCTCGGCCTGGGCGCGCTGCTGCTCGGGGTGGCCGCGGTGGTCTTCGCCGCGGTGGCGACCAGCTCGATGGACGCGCTGGCCCGGCTCGGCATCCTCCTCCTGGCCACCGTGCTGATGCTGCTCGCCCCGCCGGTGCTGGCCCGGCGCGGGCTCACCTCGACGGCCGAGACCATCGCCGCCGTCGGCCTGCTGCTGGTGCCGCTTGCCGGCAACGCCCTCTGGGCGGTGGACCGGATCGGCAACGGCGGCGCCTCCGCCGCGATCTTCGCCGGGGTGATCTTCGCGATCACCGCCGCCGTAGCACTCGGGTACGCCAGCTGGACAGGCCTGCGCGCACCCCGCTTCGCCACCGTGCTCGCCGCGCAGCCGGTGCTGCCGCTGCTGGCGTACGACCAGATCACCGGGCCGGGCGGCTGGGCCCTGGTGCTGGCCCTGGTCGCCCTCGTCGACCTCTGGCTGGCCCGCTCCGGCGTGGCCGTGGAACGCCCCGTCCGGCAGGACCTGCCAACGCCGGGCACCCCGCCGGCACCCCGCCAACGCAGCACCGAGAGCCGGCCGGAGGGCGACCCGGAGGAGGCCGCCGAGCTGATCGACGCCGGCGTGGGTTCCGCCGACACGCAGCCGACCCGCCCGGTACCCGGTTTGCGTGAGCTGACGTGGTTGCTGCACGCGGTGGCGGTCGCCGTCGCCCTGGCGTACGCGGTCACCGCCCTGCTCCGGGCGCAGACCGTGCCGACCGCGAGCGGCGCCGGGGTGGTGCTCCTGCTGGCCGCCGCGGTCGGGCTGGCCGGCGCGCTGGTGCTGCGTCGCCCGCCGCTGCCCGACGTCGCGGCCGGCATCGTCACCCTGGCCGTGATCGGCGCACTCAGCCGAATCGCCTCGGTGGCTCTTCCCGGCCGGGCGTTGCTGCTGATCGCGGCGGTCATCACGGTGACCGGGCTGGCGGTGCGCGCGGTCCCCGAGGCGGCCCGACGTGGCCCGCAGATCGCCTCGGCGGTGGCGCTGACCGTCAGCGGTCTGGTGGTCGCCGGAGGCGCGCTACGCGCCGGTGTGGCACCGGTCCGGGCGGCACTGCCCGCCTGGGGTGCCGACCTCGACCGGCATCCGGCCGAGTTGGCCGCCGCGGTCGGGCCGACCACCTGGCAGCTCGCAGGCGCCGCATTCCTGCTCACCATCGCGGCGGTGCTGGCGCTGCCCACGGAGATCCGCCGCGAGTTCGCGGTCGCCGGCGCGGCGCTGACCGCGCTCGCCGTTCCGGCGTCGTTCGGTCTCGGCTGGGTGACGGCACCCTGGCCGATGGTGATCACCGCGATCGGCATCGGGGTCATCGGGCTCTCCGCGCGCACCGTGCGAGCCGCGGTGGCGCACGCCGTCGGGGCGGCCGTGGTGGGCCTGTTCGGCGCGGGTGCCAGCCTGTCCAGCCCCACACTCACCGCCGCGGTCCTGCTCAGCCTGTTCACGGCCGGCACGCTGGTCGCGCTGGCACCCCGGGTCCGGATCGCCTCGGCCGCCTCCGACACGGTCACCGCGTGGGCCGCCGGAGGTGCCGCGTTCGCGCTGCCCGGGGCGGTGGCCGCGTTCGTGGCAGCCACCATGCCGACCGACCCGACCCCCACCCCGGCCAGCCTCCGGGAGGTGACCGTCCCGGTCCTGGCGGCCAGCTTCCTGGCGGTCTGCGTGACCCTCGGCTACGCCGCCGTGGTGCAGGTCTCCCAGCGCCGCATCCCCGCGCCCCTGTCGGTCGGCACCGGGCTGGGCGCGCTGATGGTCACCGCCGCCGCGTTCGGCGCGCCCGGTGCGACCGTCGCCGACGCCTGGGTGGGTGCGCTGCTACTGGTCGCGGCGGTGCTGCTCTTCCTGGCCCCGTCCATCGACGCCGGCCGTCGCGCCGACCTCACCCTGGACGGTTCGGACCTGGCCGCCGCGGCGGTCACCACCGCCCTGATCGCCACGCTGGTGCGGATCGGGGCGGTGCTCGCCCCGGGCGGGCAGCTGGCGGTGGCCGCCGGCCTGGTCCTCGTGGTCGCCGTGGGTGCCCGCGCCATGCCGGAGGAGTGGCGACGCGGACCGATTCTCGGCCTCGCCGTCGGCGGTGTCCTCATCGGCGTCCTCGCCGGCTGGTCGGCGGTGCGCGGTGGGTTCGGCGTGTTGGCCACCCCGGGCCCGATCTGGAACGGCGACCTGAGCGACTGGCCGGCCGCGCCCGTCGGGGGTGCCACCTGGCAGGCACCGATCGCGTTGGCGCTGTTGGCTCTCGCCGCCGGCATCCTGCTCCCGCCGCCCTGGCGCTGGGATGTGTCCGGTGTGGCGGTGGTGCTCGCCACGATCGGCGCGCCGGCCGCCTTCGATCTGGCCTGGTGGTCGCCGGTCCTGGTCGGCGGCATGGTCGCCACCCTCTACGGGATGGCTGCCGTGGCCACGGAGGAGGCGCGCGCCGGGCTGTCTCGGGCCACCGTGGCCGGGGTGGTCGCACTGCACGCCGCCGGAGCCGGCCTGGTCCGGCCGTGGACCACCGCGCTGGCGCTGGGCAGCATCGCGTTGATCGGCGTGGTGGTGGCCACGCTGGCCCGCGTCCTGGCCGGCCCACAGGTGACCGACATCGAAACCGAGGGGATGCCTCCGCACCTGGTGCAGATCGGTGGCGCGGCGATCGGTGCCGCGTTGCTGGCCCTCCCCGGTGCGGTGGCGGCACTGTCCGCCGAGTTCGAACACTCGGCGCAGGTGGTCCTGACCGCCGCGCTGGCCGCGTCCAGCCTCGGCCTGGCCGCCGTGGCCGCGGTCCGCCGGCAGGTGCCCCAATATCTGCCATGGGTCAGCGTGGCGGTGGTCGGCGGGGCCACCATCAGTGCGCTCGCCGCCATTCCCACCGGCCTCCCCGCGGGCGTCTACGCGGCCGCCGCCGGCCTGCTCGGCGTGCTGGCCGAGCTGATCCGAGGGGCGACCGTGCCGCCGATCGGCTCCGCCCAGCCGGTCCGGCGCTGGGCGGTACGGCTCGACGGCGCGCTACGGCGCCTGCCAGACGACCCGGACCGGCGGCGCTGGCGCGTCAACCCGGCCGCGGGCGCACTGGCCGCGGCGGCCCTGCCGACCGCCCTGGCACTCGCCTCGATCGCACCGGCCCTGGTCACCGCCCTGATCGAACCGCACCGCACGCTGACCCGCATCTGGCAGGGGCCGCCACCGGAGCTGCTCACCCCGCCCTCGGACGTGGTCAACCCGACCCACGTGCTGACGGCGTTGCTGCTCACCGCGACCGCGGCGCTGGCCGCCACCGGGTTCAGCGGCGGGCGACGGTCCCGTGCCGTGCCGGTGGTGCTGCCGGGTGCCGCCGTCACGCTGCTGATCGCGCCCATCGCGCTGGGCTGGGGCTGGCCGGCGAGCACCGTCGCCGCGCTCTCCGTCTTCACCATCGCGATGCTCGGCCTCGCGCTGACCCCGCCGCCGCCGCTGGTCGAGCCGGCCCGTTCGCTACGGCTGGCCCGGGTGCTGGTGTTCGTCATCGGGTTGGCCGGCGGCAGCGCCGGGCTGGCCGGCAGCCTGGCCGACCGGCAGTTGACCCTGTTCACCCTCGGCAGCGCGGTCGGCGTGGGCGCGGTCGCGGCGCTGTTCGGCACCACTCAGCGGGCGCGCATCCTCGGCTGGCTCTTCGCCTCGCTGATGGCGCAGCTCTTCGTGCTCACCGCCGGACTGGTCGCCGGCCTGGCCCCGGTCTGGTCCGCGTTCGGGGTGCTGGCCGTCGGTGCTGTCCTGCAGGTGCTCGCCGCGACCCTGCCCCGGTTGCGCCGTCCCGAGGCGCAGCGCGAGGCCGCCACGGTGGAGTGGAGCGGATACGCTGCGGCGCTGATCGCCCTCGCCCTCGCCTTCGACTCACCCCGGCACATCGCCGCCCTGCTGGCCGCCTGGGGCGCGGTCCTCGGCGTGGCGGCGACCCGGCCCGGTCGCCGGCCGGTGGAACGCCGGATCCTGTTCTGGGCGGTGGTGGTCTGCGAGATCACCGCGTGGTGGATCCTGATGCGAGTCGCCGACGTGGCGCTGCCCGAGGCGTACACGCTGCCGTTCGCCGCGCTCGCCCTCCTCGTCGGAGTCCTGGAGCTGCGCCATCGACCGGACCTGAGCAGCTGGGTGGCGTACGGGCCGGCGCTGGTCGCCGCCTTCGTGCCGACGCTGGCGATCGTGCTGGCCACCGAGTCCAGCACGCTGCGGCAGATGCTGCTGCTGCTCGGCGCGGTAGCGGTGCTGATCTTCGGCTCGTCCAGCCAGCAGCAGGCCCCGGTGATCGTCGGCGCGTCGGTCACCGCGATCACCGCGATCCACGCGCTGTTCAGCCTCGGCCCGTGGCTGGCGCTGATCCCGGTGGGCATCCTGCTACTCGTGCTCGGCGCCAGCAACGAGCGCCGCCGCCGCGCCCAGGAACGCCTACAGACCGCGCTACGCGGCATGAGATGAACCGGAGGGTCACGGCGCATCCCTTTTCGGGCGCCAAAACTTCATGATCGACCCCATTGAGGGCCGGGGTGGCGGGATCTACCGGAGGGTTGCCTGGAGGGCGGCTTCTTTTGTGGCTACCAGCTTTTCCAGGTCCTGCTGGTAGGCCGTCATTCTTGCGCGCAGGTTCTCGTCGTTGGCGCCGAGGATTCGCACGGCGAGCAGGCCAGCGTTGCGGGCGTTGCCGATCGACACGGTGGCGACCGGGACCCCGGCCGGCATCTGCACGATGGACAGCAGCGAGTCCATGCCGTCGAGGTGCTTCAGCGGCACCGGCACACCGATCACCGGCAGTGGCGTCACCGAGGCCACCATGCCCGGCAGGGCGGCAGCACCACCAGCCCCGGCGATGACCACCTTCAGGCCCCGGTCGGCGGCGTCGCGGCCGTACTCGATCATCGCGACCGGAGTCCGATGTGCCGAGATCACCCGCACCTCGTACGCCACACCGAATTCGTCCAACACCTCGGCAGCGGCCCGCATGGTCGGCCAGTCCGAGTCGCTGCCCATGATCAGCCCGACCGTGCTCACTCCGGCCCCTCCTCGTTCACGACAGCGTGACTCACTCGTGCCCCTCGCGCAGCCAACGCGCGGCCCGCGCGGCCCGCGCCCGTACGTCGTCCAGGTCGTCGCCGAGAACCGTGACGTGCCCGATCTTCCGACCGGGTCGCACCTGCTTGCCGTAGAGGTGCACCTTGGCACCCGGCTCGGCGGCGAAGAGGTGGTGCAGCCGTTCGTCGATCGACATTCCGCCCGGCTCGCCGCCGAGCACGTTCGCCATCACCACGACCGGCGCGGTCAGCGCGGTATCGCCCATCGGGTAGTCCAGCACCGCCCGTAGGTGCTGCTCGAACTGGGAGGTCCGGGCACCCTCAATGGTCCAGTGCCCAGAGTTGTGCGGGCGCATCGCCAGCTCGTTGACCACGATCGCGGGCCGGCCGGCGTCGTCGCGCACCTCGAAGAGCTCCACGGCCAGCAGACCGATCACGCCGAGCGCGGTGGCCAGGTCGATGGCGAGTTGCTGGGCGGAGACCGCCAGTTCCTCGTCCAGGCCGGGCGCCGGGGCCAGCACCTCCACGTTGATGCCGTCGGACTGCACCGTCTCGACCACCGGGTACGCGGCCACCTGACCGAAAGGCGACCGGGCCACCTGGACGGCCAACTCCCGGCGCAACGGCACCCGCTCCTCGACGATCAGCCGGGTCCCCCCGGCGAGCAGCGTGGCTGCCAGCTCGGTGGCCTGGGCGGCGTCGTCGACCATCCAGACGCCCCGGCCGTCGTAGCCACCCCGGGCCGCCTTGAGCACCACCGGCCAGCCGAGCTGCTCGCCGAAGCGGACGAGGTCGGCGGGCTCGCCGACCGGCCGCCACGCCGGGTTGGGCGCACCCAGCTCGGTCAGGCGTTCCCGCATGACCTGCTTGTCCTGGGCGTGCAGCAACGCGTCCGCCGGCGGGTACAGGGTCACCCCTTCCGCCGCCAGCGTGCGGATGTGCTCGGTGGGCACATGCTCGTGGTCGAAGGTGACGACGTCGCAGCCCTTGGCGAAGGTACGGAGGGCGGCCAGGTCGGTGTGGTCGCCGTACTGGACGTCGGCGGCGACAAGCGCCGCGCCGTCGTCGGGGGCGGTCGCGAGCACACGCAGTGACTGGCCGAGGGCGATCGCGGCCTGATGGGTCATCCGGGCCAACTGGCCGCCACCCACCATGCCGACAACAGGCAGACCGGTACGGGAATCCATAGCGCGGCCAGCCTATCCGGGACGCCGACGCGCCCACCCGGAGGGCCGGCGGCCCGCCCGGGAAGCGCTGGACGGACCGCCTGGCGTGCGGCGCGGACAACTACCGCGCGCTACCTCGGACGATCAGCCGGCTCCACCCAGCTCGGCGACCAGGTCCTCGACAGAGGTGACCGGCCGCTGGCAGACGAAACCCCGGCAGACGTACGCGGCGGACCGCCCGTCGACCAGCGGCCGGTCGGCGAGCAGCGGCACACCGGGCTGGTCCGGACGCCCGGCCACCACCACCGCCCCGGGTGGGGCGTGCCGGCGTGCCGCGGCCACCAGGGGGTCGCCGGTCGGATCGTCGGTCGCCACGGCGATCTCGTACGGCCCGGAGAGCAACGCCTCGCCGGTCATGGCCGCGTACCCGGTGAACCGGGGGTGCTGCCCGACGATCGGCGCGACCGTACCGAGCGCCGCCTCGGCGGCCTCCCGGTAGCGCGTCTCCCCGGTCAGCGCCGCGTACGCCACCAGGCCGGCGATCAACGCGGACCGGCCGGACGGGGTGGCATTGTCGGTCGGGTCGGCCGGCCGGGCGACCAGCCGCTCCGCGTCGTCAGCGGTGTCGTAGAAAGCGCCACCGGGCGCGGCGAAGTGCGCCAACGCGGTGTCCAGCAACCCGCCGGCCAGCGTGAGCCAGCGCCCCTCGCCGGTGAGCTGGTGCAGCGCGCAGAAGGCCTCGGCCACACAGCCGTAGTCCTCCAGGACGCCGGCCGGTTCGCCGACCCTGCCATCCCGGGAGACCCGGCGCAGCCGGCCGTCCACCAGGTGCACCGTGGCCAGGTGCTCGGCGGCGTCGCGCATCGCGCCGTCGGCGACGATGGTCACGCCGTCCATCAGGTTGGCGTCCTCGTCCTGCGGGGACGCGTACAGCGCGGCGACCTGCTGGAACTCGACGATGGCGGTGATCGCCAGGCCGTTCCAGGCGGCCACCACCTTGTCGTCGCGGCCCGGCTGCGGGCGGGTGTCCCGGGCGCTGAGCAGTTGCCCGACCACCTGCCGCCAGCGGGTGCGGACCTCGGGCGCGGCATCGTCGACGTCCCGGGCGAGCCGGAGCACGCTCGTACCGTGTTCAAAGGTTCCGTCATCGGTCACCGCGAAGAGGTCGGCGGCGAACCGGCCGTCCTCCTCGCCCAGCGCCTCGACGAGTTGGGCGGGCGTCCAGGCGTAGGTGAGCCCCTCGACGCCCTCGGTGTCGGCGTCCAGCGCGGACGCGAAACCCTCCCCCGGCCGGTGCAGCTCGTCGGCGAGGAACCGGGCGGTGTCCCGAGCCACCCGGCGGGCCAGCGGGTCGCCGGTGAGCCGCCACAGCTGGGTGTAGAGCCGCAGCAGCAGCGCGTTGTCGTAGAGCATCTTCTCGAAGTGCGGCACCGTCCAATGCGCGTCCACCGAGTACCGGGCGAAGCCGCTGGCGAGCTGGTCGTAGATGCCGCCACGGGCCATCGCCTCGGCGGTGTGTCGGGTGATCTCCAGGCTGCGCGGGTCCCCGGTGCGTTGGTGGTGGCGCAGCAGAAAGAGCAGGTTCATGTGTGGTGGGAACTTCGGGGCGCCGCCGAAGCCACCGTTCGTCTCGTCATACTCACTGGCCAGCTTGGCGGCCGCGGCGTCGAGCAGCGGGGCGTCCAGCGGGGCGGTGGGGCCGCCCACGGCCTGCGCGCCGCCGATCGCCTCGACCACCGCGGCACCCTGGTGCAGCACCGCCTCACGCTGCTCCCGCCAGGCGGTGGCGACCGACTGGAGCAACTGGACGAAGTTGGTTCGTGGGAAGTAGGTGCCGCAGAAGAACGGGGTGCCGTCCGGGGTGGCGAAGACGGTCATCGGCCAGCCACCCTGGCCGGTCATAGCCTGGGTCGCGGTCATGTAGACCGCGTCCACGTCCGGGCGCTCCTCACGATCGACCTTGATCGACACGAAGTTGTCGTTCAAGAGGGCGCCGACCTGCTCGTTCTCGAACGACTCGTGCGCCATGACGTGGCACCAGTGGCAGGCCGAGTAGCCCACCGAGATGAGCACCGGCACATCTCGCCGTTTCGCCTCGGCGAACGCCTCGTCCGACCAGGGCCACCAGTCGACCGGGTTGCCGGCGTGCTGGAGCAGGTACGGGCTGGTGGCGTCGACGAGTCGGTTCACCCGACGACCATAGTGCGTCAGGAGGCGCCGTCGGCGCGGAGCCGGAAGACGTTCGACTCCGCCGAGTCGCGCAGCGACCCCAGCACCGCGCCGATCTTGTCCGCCGGCATCGGCTTGAAGAAGTGGTAGCCCTGCGCGGACGTGCAACCCAGCTCGGCCAGGGCCATCCGCTGCTCGGCGGTCTCCACCCCTTCGGCGACCACGCGCAGCCCCAGCTCGTGAGCGAGGCCCACGGTCGTCCGTACGATCGCCGCCGCCTCCGGCGAGTCGGCCATCCGGACCACGAACGAGCGATCCACCTTCAACTCGTCGACCGCGATCCGGGTAAGGAAGGTCAACGAGGAGAAGCCGGTGCCGAAGTCGTCCACCGCGAGCTGCACGCCCATCGACCGGAGCGTGGCCAGCACCTCGTCGATGACCTCCAGCTCACTCATCACCACCGTCTCGGTGATCTCCAAAACGAGCCGGTGCGGCGGCACCTGGTGGCGGCGCAGCGCGTCGGCGATCTCCGCCGGCAGCCGGGGGTCGAGCAGGCTGCGCGCCGAGAGGTTGACCGAGATCGGGACGTCCAGGCCGTCCCGGGCCCAGCTGGCGGCCACGCCGAGCGCCTTGTCCAGCACATAACGGGTGAAGGTGCCGAGCTGCTCGCTGTTCTCCACCGGCCGGATAAAGTCGGCCGGGTTCAGCCACCCGCGCCGGGGATGCCGCCAGCGGATCAGCGCCTCCACGCCGGTGGGCGCACCGGTGGCCAGGTCGACCGCCGGTTGCAACGCCAGCACCAGCTGATCGTCGACCTTCAGCGCCTCGCGTAGCTCGGCCAGCAGGGCGAGCTGGTCGGTGCTGGCCGCGTCCCGGGTGCCGTCGTACACGGCGACGTTGCCGCCGCCCTCCTTGGCCTGGTACATCGCGATGTCGGCGCGGCGCAGCAGCTCGGTCAGGTCGGCGGTCCCCGCGTCGGCCACCACCACTCCGACGGAGACCTCGATCGACATTCGCACCCCGGCCACCTCGGTCGGCGCGGCCAACTGCTCGGCGATCTCGCGGGCCTGACGCAACGCGTGTGCCATCGGGGCGGCCCGGTCGCTGAGCACCGGCACTGCGGTGAGCAGCAGAGCGAACTCGTCGCCGCCGAGCCGGCCGAGCAGGTCACCAGGGCGGACCAGCGCGGTGAGCCGATTCGCGGTCAGCCGCAGCAACTGGTCGCCCGCGGCGTGGCCGAGGGTGTCGTTGACTTCCTTGAACTGGTTGATGTCCAGCAGCAGCAGCGCCACCGGGTGATCGTGCGCGAGCTGTCGCAGCGACTGATCACCCTTGCCGAGCATCGCCGCCCGGTTGGCCAGCCCGGTGAGCGGATCGTGGACCGCCTCGTACGACGACCGGGCGGTGACCAGCCGCAGCTCGCGGTGAGTCGCGGCGTCGTGCAGCGCGGCGGCGAGCGCGTCGCCGAACGCTGCCACCGCGTCGTGTTCTCGGGGGGTGGGCGGAGCTGAGCGGGGGAACCTGACCCGCAGCCGACCAACTGGAGCAGCGCCCACCGACAGTGCCCGGCTCAGCTCGTGTTCGTCCAACTCCGACTGGTCCGGTGGGCCCACCTCACGGTCGACCAGCTGGCCGCCAGCGTCGCCCCGGTATCGGTGCCAGCGGCCGTCGGCCCGAGCCACGTCGACGTCCACCAGTTCGGCGTTGAACAGCGTCAGCGCCCCGGTCACCGCCGCGCTCGCCACGCCCCGCTCGTCGAGCTGGTTGAGGGCCGCCGTGGCCTCGGCGAAGGCTCGCCAGGTGCGGCGCTCCTGATCGGAGCGCAGCCGGTAGCGATAGGTCTGCTGCAACAGCCAGAGCAGCGGCGGCAGCAACAGCAACCAGCGGGGGTCGAGCTCCAGCAGTGCGACCACCACGAGGCCGACCGCCACGTTGCCGACGAACATCAGCAGCTTGCCGCGCAGCGCGGCGAGCAGCGGCGGCCCGATCGGCAGCCCGTGCCGCAGGCCCAGCGTCACCCCGCCCAGCCAGGCGGTCACCAGGAGGTAGGTCACCGACCCGGCGATCACGGCCACCGCCAGCATCGGGGTGGGTGGGGCGAGCAGCGGCCGCCCGAGCGCAGTGGTCACGGAAACGGCCAGCGCCGACGCGGCGGCCAGCGACGCGGCGATTCGGACGATCTCCAGGGCCGGACGGCGGTCGTTGTACAGCGACAGCATCGTCCAGGCCAGCCCGGTGCCGAGCAGCGTGGCAGACGGCAGCCAGCCGGCCGGCGTCAGGTACAGGCAGACAATCAGCGCCGCCTCACCCCAGGTGATGCTGACCATTCCCGCGGCCGAGCGGAACCGTAGCCGGGCGAGCTGGGCGAGAGCGAGGACGGCGACAGCGATGCCGAAGCGGGCCGGACCCCCGAGCGGGTCGTCGGCCGGCAGCCTGGCCGGGAGGGTCAATCCGACCACGGCGGCGGCCACGGCGGTCAGCGTGACGGCCGCACTGAGCACGAGCAGCCGGCCCGGTGTGCGACGCACCCCGAGCCGGTCGAGCGGGTCGCCGGCCGAGCCGGAGGTCATCGACCTTCCCCGTCAGCCGACCGACCGACGGCGCGGCGGGCGGCCGGTGCTGTGCTGGTCATCGGCGCCCCCTCCCGCACACGGCTCGGAGACTTTTGGTCCCCCCGGCGGAAGGCTAAGCCAAACCGGGTGGCCGCAACAGGGGGCGACCAACCGGTTCGGCGTGAATCATGCGCGGACTACCCGTTCCGGTGCTGCTCGTGCCCGTTGGGAGCGGGCGTGGATGAATCACGCGCTCCGGTCCCGTCTGTCGGATCGACGACTGTCGCATCGGCCCTGGTCGGATCGGTCGGCGCGGTCTGCTGCGGAAACCGATCAGGCAACCGGCGCAGCCGAGCGTTCATGTTGCGGATCAACAGGATGGTCGCGGTGGCCAGCAGCAGGATGAGGAAGAGGCCCATCGGCCCGGCCAGACCACCCGTGCGGGTGTCCCCGAAGTTGTTCTCCGCGAGCACCTGGGCAGTGGTCAGCATGGCGTTCCTCCGATGTGCGGTTGGTAACCAGGGTAGCCCCGCCCGAAATCAACGTGCGTGCGCCGTCTCCCGCACCCCGGCGAAGAGATCGGACTCGGGCAGCGGGCTGTCGACCACGGAGCGGGCCAGCTCGAAGTCCTCGGTCGGCCAGGCGCGCTGCTGCAGGTCCATCGGAACGTGGAACCAGAAGCCGTCCGGGTCGACCTGGGTCGCGTGGGCGCGCAGCGCGTCGTCGCGGACCGGGAAGTAATCGGCGCAGTCCACCCGGGTGGTGACCCGGGGGCCCTTGTCCGGCCGATCCTCCCACCGCTTGAGCCACTCTTCGTATGGCGACTCCAGACCAGCGGACAGCATGCCTTCGTGCAGGGCCATGATCTTGGCCTTGGAGAAGCCGATGTCGTAGTAGAGCTTGAGCGGCTGCCAGGGAGCGCCCAGTTCCGGGTAGCGCTCCGGGTCACCGGCAGCCTCGAACGCCGCCACGCTCACCTTGTGGCACATGATGTGGTCCGGGTGCGGGTAGCCGCCCTCTTCGTCGTACGTGGTCACCACGTGCGGACGGAACTCGCGCATCAGCCGCACCAGTGGGCCGGCGGCCACCTCGACGTCCTGCAGGGCGAAACAGCCCTCGGGCAGTGGCGGCAGCGGGTCGCCCTCGGGCAGGCCCGAGTCGACGAAGCCCAGCCACGCCTGATCGACGCCGAGGATCGCCCGCGCGGCGTCCATCTCGGCACGACGGATGTCGGCGATGTTGGCCCACACGTCGGGCCGGTCGAGTTTGGGGTTGAGCACGCTCCCGCGTTCCCCGCCAGTGCACGTCACGACCAGGACGTCCACCCCCTGGGCGACATACTTCGCCATCGTCGCCGCGCCCTTGCTCGACTCGTCGTCCGGGTGAGCGTGCACGGCCATGAGACGCAGTTGCTCTGCCAACTTCGGCGCTCCTCGTCTGTGCCGGACGGTGGACCCGACCGGGCTCGACCGGCTGACCTGCCGGGATCGTTCCTCACACCCCATCGCCGGTCAGCACCGCAGGGCATGACCTGCCATTCCTGCCGCTGGACCGGGTGGGAGGATGGACTCTGTCATTCTTGCCGATACCGCCGACAACAACGCCAGGAGATACCCGCCGGTGACCGAGACGCACGCCACAATTTCACCAGGCGCGCCGGTATTCCCGGCCGGGCGCTACGGCCGTCGCCGAGCAACGGGCGGAGGGCGCCGCCGTACGCTGCTGGCCGCGCTCGCGCTGCTGGTGCTCGTGGCCACCCTGACCGCGATCTCGGTCCGGCTCTACCGCCAGTACGGCGACCCGGTCTACGACGCCCAGGTGATCACCTACACCGACATCACGGACAATCAGGTGCTGGTCGACTTTCGGGTGACCGTGCCGCCGGGCGGTTCGGCGGTCTGTGTGCTTCGTGCCCGGGACCGCGCGGGTGCCGAGGTGGCCCGTGAACAGGTCACGGTGACCGCCGAGCCCGGCGACCGGCACGTGCTGACCCAGCACCGCCTGACCACCACCGCGCGGCCTTTCATCGGCGAGGTCCTGCGCTGCCAGGCTCCGTCCTGAGCTGCCAGAACAGCATCGCGAACGAGGGCTGGGAGGGCCTCCACCAACGGTGTCGTATCCGGACACCGGCGGTAATGGCCGACCCGCTGTGTCGTACCGCACTGGTAACTTGGTAGTTCACCTGTCAGCCAGCCACGCACAACTGAGGAGACCGCCTGTGTCCACTGGCAACGAGGCGCCCGCCACCTGGCTGTCGCAGGACGCGTCCGACCGTCTCCAGGCCGAGCTCGACGAGCACATCGCCAACCGCCCGGCGATCGCAGCCGAGATCAACGCGCGGCGCGAGGAGGGCGACCTGCGGGAGAACGGCGGCTACCACGCCGCCCGCGAGGAGCAGGGCAAGGCCGAGGGTCGCATCCGCTACCTGCAGGAGCTGCTGCGTACCGCGAAGGTCGGCGAGGCGCCGACGGCGGACGCGGTGTCGCCCGGCATGGTCGTGACGATCTACTTCGACGACGACACCGACGACACCGAGACCTTCCTGCTCGGTTCGCGGGAGATCGCGGCCACCACCGACCTGACCGTCTACAGCCCCGAGTCGGCGCTCGGCAAGGCGATCCTGGGCGGCCGGCCCGGGCAGACCTGCACCTACACGGCGCCGAGTGGCGCCGACATCAAGGTGACCGTGGTCAGCTTCGAGCCGTTCTCCGGCTGACCGTCGCCGGTCTCACCACACGCGCTGAGGCGTTGCCGCCGCTGAGGCGTGGCACCATGTCGTGTCACGCCTCGGCGGCGAAGACCACCTGGTAACCGCTGGCCCGTAACGCGCTGATCAGCGTGTCCGAGTGCTCCACACCCCGGGTCTCCACCGAGAGCGCCACCTCCACCTCGCCGAGGCCCAGGTGCGGGTTGGCCCGCTGGTGCTCCACGTCCACCACGTTGGCCCGATGCTCGGCGATCTGGCTGAGCAGCGACGCGAGTTGCCCGGGCCGGTCCGAGCAGCGCACCGACACCCGCAGGTAACGACCCGCGGCAGCCAGACCGTGCTCGATCACCCGCATCATCAGCAACGGGTCGATGTTGCCACCGGAGAGCACCGCGACCACCGGCGTCTCCACCTCCACCACGCCGGCCAGCAGCGCGGCGACGCCGACCGCCCCGGCCGGCTCGACCACCTGCTTACCGCGCTCCAGCAGCATCAACAGGGCCCGGGAGATGTCCTCCTCCGAGACCGTGACGATCTCGTCGACCAGCTTGCGCACGTGGTTGAAGGTGATCTCCCCCGGCCGACCGACCGCGATGCCGTCGGCGATGGTGGAGAAGGCGGGCAGCCGGACCGGCTCCCCGGCCACCAGTGAGGGCGGGAACGCCGCCGCACCGGCCGCCTGGACGCCGATGATCCGTACGTCCGGTCGCAACGCCTTCACGGCCACCGCCATGCCCGAGATCAGACCGCCGCCACCCACCGCGGTGATGATCGTCTTTACGTCCGGGCACTGTTCGAGGATCTCCAGCGCCACCGTGCCCTGGCCGGCGATCACGTCGGGGTGGTCGAACGGGTGGATCAGCACCGCGCCGGTGCGCTCGGCGTACGTGTGCGCGGCGACCAGCGACTCGTCGACGGTGTTGCCGGCCAACTCGACCTGCGCGCCGTACCCCTTGGTGGCGGCCACCTTCGGCAGCGGCGCGTTGACCGGCATGAAGACCGTGGCGTGCGTGCCGACCAGGCCGGCGGCGAGGGCCACGCCCTGCGCGTGGTTGCCCGCGCTGGCCGCGACCACGCCGCGCTCCCGCTCCGCCGCCGAGAGCCGGGAGATCCGCACGTACGCGCCACGCACCTTGTAGGAGCCGGCGCGCTGCACGTTCTCGCACTTGAGCCAGGTCGGCCCGCCCAGTGCCGCGCTCAGCGGGCGGGAGGGCTCCAGCGGGGTGGTCCGGGTGACGCCAGCGAGCAGTTCCCGTGCAGCCCGCACGTCGTCGAGACCGACCAGTTCCGTCATGCCCCGATCGTGCCACCCGCCTCCGGAGCTCTCTGCGGCGACACCGGGGTCGACAGGTGCCCGGTTTCCGGCCACGGCGTTGATCCGCTCGACATCCCCGATATCGCGGTATCAACCTCGCTTCGTCAGCGCAATATCCGCGATCCGGAGTGGATCATGCGCGAGCGGTCGGCCAGACCGGGGCGGTCGGCCACGCTGGCAGCGCGCGGGCGATGCGGGCCTCCTGCGCAGCGGAGATCCGCTGGATCAGCACGATCAGCGCCACCGCGGCGATCACGCAGGCCACCGCGGGCACGGCGTTACGGAGGAGAGAGCCCAGGTAGTAGTCGGTGTACGCCTGGTAGCCGCCATCGGTGGAGGGGGTCTCCGGCAGCCTGTCGTACGCCCGGCTGTCGAGGCGACTGACCACCCGCTCGCCGATGCTGAACACCAACCAGGCACTCCACCAGACGGACACCAGGTCCGGGGTGAACCGCCGCCAGAGGCTGTCCCGCGCCACGCCGGCCACCACCCGGGCCGGCACCACCAAGTTCGCGAACGGGACCAGCCAGCCGGCGATCGCCCAACCGGCCCCGAGTGTCGGCAGCGCACCCGGGAACGCGTCGGTGTTCTTCCGCGCCCGCCAGGTCCAGATGATCACCAGCACGGCGGCGGTGAGGTACGCGGCCACCATGGGCAGCGCCAACAGCGCCTCGATGACCACCGCACCGATCAGCAGATCCGGGTCGTTGTCGGCCCGGGCCTGCCGGGACATCACCAACCCCACCAGCGGGCCGAGTGCCACTACGAGGTACAGCACAGCGGTCGCGCCGACGGCGATGCGGGCGGCCAGGCCGATCCCGCGTACGGAGTAGGTCGGCAGCCCCGGCGTGATGGCGGGCTGACCGTGCGGTGTGTAGCAACGCTGGCATTCGTGGTGTTCGGGAGACGTGGCGTCCCCACAGGCCTGACAGCGCATAGATGTCCCCCGGTCAGCGCGACGATGCGCGCACACCGTAGACGATCATGCGGCGGCCGGCGACCCCGTTCCGACCTGGGGATAGCCGGGGGCGTGCCGCGTCCACGGGGCGGCCATCTCGAACTGGCCGGCCACACCGAGCAGCAGCAGCTCCGAGCCGGGCGGACCGACCAGTTGCACGGCGACCGGCAGGCCGTCCGGGCGGCGGCCGATCGGCACCACGACCGCCGGCAGGCCGGCGATGTTCCACGGTGCGGCGTACGGGGCGTACCGGATGTTGGCTGCCATGTTCGCCCGCCAGGACCGGTCCGACCAGCGTGCCGCCTCCGGCGGAGCAGTGGCCAGCGCCGGGGTGAGCAGCAGATCGACCGAGTGGTCGGTGAAGAAGTCGACCGACCTTTGCCGCCACGCGGCCCGGTCAGCCTCCCGCACGTAGCCGCGACGCTGCGCCCACTCGCCCAGCGCGACGTGCCGCCGGGTACGCCGTTGCAGGCCACGCCGGTCCAACCCGGAGGCGCGCACGTCGGTGGCGGCGGCGGCGAACCAGGTGGCGATGCCCTGCAGGCCGAGTGCCGTGGGGTAGACCGGATCGGCTGGCACCGTGTCGTGCCCGGCGGCGGCGAGAAGCCGACCGGCGGCGGCTACCGCGTCCCGGTTGGGCGCGTCCGCTGCCACGCCGCGTACCGGGGAGCGCAGCGAGACGCCCACCCGCAGCCGCTGCGGCGGGACCAGCTTCTCGGGACGCCGACCGGCGAGCACCGAGAAGCCGACCGCCGCGTCGGCGACCGTGCTGGTCAGCATGCCGTGCTCGGTGAGGCCGAACCAGTCGTCCGCGCCGAGCTGGCAGGGGACCACGCCTCGGCCGGGCTTGAGCCCGACCAGGCCGCAACAGGCCGCGGGAATCCGGATCGAGCCGAGACCGTCGTTGCCGTGCGCGATCGGCACCAGCCCGGCGGCCACCGCGGCGGCGGCGCCGCCGGAGGAGCCGCCGGGGGTACGCGTGCGGTCCCACGGATTGCGGGTCACCGCGCTGTCGTCGTCGGTGAGCGCCCACAGCCCCAGCTCCGGCATCCGGGTCACGCCGAGGATCACCGCTCCGGCGCCGCGCAGCCGACGCACCACCTCGTGGTCGGCCTCCGCGACGTCGGTGCGTGCGGCCGTCGACCCGTTCCAGGTGGGCAGGCCGGCGACCGGGGTGTTCTCCTTGACCGCCACCGGCACCCCGGCCAACGGCAGGTTGGCCAGGTCCTCCTGCTCGTCGACCTTCTCCGCCTCGGTGATCGCCTCGCCGCCGCGCACGGCACGGAACGCGCCCAGCTCACGGTCGGCTCGGGAGATGTACTCGAGGTGGTCGGCGACGACCTGGGTGGCCGAGACGTCACCTCGGCGTACGCCCCGAGCGATCTGCTTGGCGGTCGCCCCGACCCAGGTCGCCACGATGTCCTGCACGGCCATCCTCCCCAGCGGTCAGCCCAGCGCCTGCTCCAGATCGGCGAGCAGGTCGTCGACCGTCTCGATGCCGACAGACAGTCGCACGAGATCCCCGGGAACTTCAAGCGGCGAGCCGGCAGCACTTGCGTGTGTCATCCGACCCGGGTGCTCGATCAGGGATTCCACGCCGCCCAGCGACTCGGCGAGCACGAAGAGCTTGGTGCGGTTGCAGATCTCCACCGCGTGGTCCTCACCACCGGCGGCACGGAACGAGATCATGCCGCCGAACCGGCGCATCTGCTTGGCGGCCACCTCGTGACCGGGGTGCGAGGGCAGGCCGGGGTAGATCACCTGCGCCACCTTCGCGTGCCCGTCGAGGTACGCGGCGAGCCGCTCGGCGTTGTCGCAGTGCCGATCCATGCGTACCCCGAGGGTCTTGATGCCGCGCAGCGTGAGCCAGGCGTCGAAGGGGCCGTTGATCGCACCCATCGCGTTCTGGTGGTAGCGCAGCTCCTCGCCGAGTGCGGCGTCGGCCACGACGAGCGCCCCGCCCACCACGTCGGAGTGCCCGCCGATGTACTTGGTGGTGGAGTGCACCACCACGTCCGCGCCGTGCGCGATCGGCTGCTGCAGGTACGGCGAGGCGAAGGTGTTGTCGACCACCAGCAGTGCGCCCGCGTCGTGCGCCACGGCGGCCAGGGCGGCGATGTCGGCGATACCGAGCAGCGGATTGGTCGGCGTCTCCACCCAGACGATCTTCGTGCGGCCAGGTTGCACGGCCGCCCGGATCGCGGCCGGGTCGGAGACCTTGGCCGGGGTGAACTCCAGGCCCCAGCGCTGGGCGACGCGGGCGAAGAGTCGGTACGTGCCGCCGTACGCGTCATCCGGGATCACCACGTGATCGCCCGGCTGGCACACGGCCCGCAGCAGGGTGTCCTCCGCCGCCAGGCCGCTGGCGAAGGCGAGCCCCACTGGCCCGCCCTCCAGCGCTGCCAGGCACTCCTGGAGCGCGTCCCGGGTCGGGTTGCCCGAGCGGCTGTACTCGTAGCCGAGCCGGGGCGCGCCGACGGCGTCCTGCGCGTAGGTGCTGGTCTGGTAGATCGGTGGAATCACCGCGCCGGTTCGGGCCTCAGGGTCCTGGCCGGCGTGGATGGCGAGCGTCTCGAAGCCGTGACTCATTCTGGTGAGGCTAGTGCCCCGTCCCGAAGGCTGGAACGGAACCCATGCTCCCGGTGGGGCCGGCCCCTCTGGCCCGGGAACGCGCCGGCATAGCCTGGGCCGATGAGCGGTTGCGTGTTCTGCGGGATCGTGGCGGGTGAGGTGTCGGCGTTCCGGGTCGCCGACGAGCCCGACGGGGTGGCGTTCCTGGACACCCGGCCGGTGTTCAAGGGGCATGTGCTGGTGGTGCCCCGGGTTCACCTGGTGACCCTGGCCGAGTTGCCGTCCGACCTGCTGCCCGGCTACTTCGCGCTGGTCCGGCGGCTGGCGGTGGCCGTGGAGACCGGCCTCGGAGCCGGTGGGACGTTCGTGGCGATGAACAACAAGGTGTCCCAATCTGTGCCACACCTGCACACCCACGTGGTTCCGCGCACCAAGGGGGACGGACTGCGTGGCTTCTTCTGGCCGCGCACCCGCTATGACGACGACACCGAGGCCCAGACGTACGCCGACCGGGTCGCCGCCGCCCTCTGAACTCCGCCCGGTCGCGAGCCGACGATCGGACAGGGCTGACTCACACGTGCGCGGGTAAGGAAGGAAGACCCACCGGTGTTACACGCTGGGAGAGGTACGAGAGGAGAGTCCCACCGTGTTTTTGCGCCGTATGAACGCCGAGATGGTTTCGCCCGACCAGGCCCTGCCGGGCCGCCCGATCGCCATGCCGGTCGCCGACCGGCACGAGGTGCTGGGCACCCCGCTGAAGGGCCCGTTCCCGGAGGGCCTGCAGGTCGCGGTCTTCGGCATGGGCTGTTTCTGGGGGGCCGAGCGGCTGTTCTGGACGCTGCCCGGCGTCTTCACCACCTCCGCCGGCTACGCCGGTGGCACCACCAGGAACCCGACGTACGAGGAGACGTGTTCCGGCCGGACCGGGCACGCCGAGGTCGTCCAGGTGGTGTACGACCCCAGCAAGATCACCTATGAGGATCTCCTGAAGGTCTTCTGGGAGAACCACGACCCGACCCAGGGCATGCGCCAGGGCAACGACGTGGGCACCCAGTACCGGTCGGCGATCTACACGACCACCGACGAGCAGCGGACCATCGCGGAGTCGTCCCGGGACGCGTTCCAGCCGATCGTGACGCGCGCCGGCAAGGGTGAGATCACCACCGAGATCACCCCGCTCGGCAGCTACTACTTCGCCGAGGACTACCACCAGCAGTACCTCGCCCCGACGAAGAACCCGAACGGATACTGCAACCACGGCCCGAACGGGCTGAGCTGCCCGGTCGGCGTGGCCCGTACCGCGGGCTGACCCACCGCCGACCCGTACGACCTCGATGCCCGGCCGCCGAAAAGGCGGCCGGGCATTCCCGTCGGACCGTGTGATCGAAATCCGTTGCCGAGCCCGGTCAGGACTCGATAACGTGGCCGTACACGTGAAAGGAGGTGGTCCAGACTTGTATAGCAATCGGACTCGTGAGGTGGCTGTCAGCTAGCCGCTGTCCTCGACAGTGATCGGTCCGCCGCGAGGCGGGCACCAGCAACAACGTCGAGACCGTGTGGCAGCGGTGCGGCGAAATCCATGACAGCCACCCGACCCCCGGGGTGCCGGCCTCAGTCCAGCCGGCCCGCGCGCAAGCGCGGAAAACCCCGGGGGTCGCTTCATATCCGGAGGTCCGGCGATGTCGATGCGCGAGCTGGTGGTCCTGGGAACGGCCAGCCAGGCGCCGACTCGTCAGCGCAACCACAACGGGTACGTGCTGCGCTGGGACGACGAGGTGATCCTCTTCGACCCGGGTGAGGGCAGCCAGCGCCAACTCCTGCACACCACGGTCACCGCCAGCGACCTGACCCGGATCTGCGTCACGCACTTCCACGGCGACCACTGCCTCGGGCTGCCCGGCACCATCCAGCGGCTCTCCCTGGACCGGGTGACGCGCCCGGTCGCCGTGCACTTCCCGGCCGGCGGCGCCGAATACTTCGCCCGGCTACGGCACGCCACCTCCTTTTACGAGACCGCCGAGCTGCAGGTCACCCCGATCGAGACCGACGGGCAGCGGATCGCCCTGAGCTGCGGCACGCTGGAAGCACGCCGGCTGCGACACCCCATCGAGACGTACGGCTACCGCCTGGTCGAGCCGGACGGCTACCGGATGCTGCCGGAGAAGCTGGCCGCGTACGACATCGCCGGGCCGGCCGTCGGCGAGCTGATCCGCGCCGGGCACCTGGACCTCGACGGGCGCCGCGTCACCCGCGACGAGGTGAGCGTGCCCCGGCCGGGGCAGCGGTTCGCCTTCGTGATGGACACCGGCCTCTGCGACGGGGTGTATGGCCTCGCCGAGCACGCCGACCTGCTGGTCATCGAGTCGACCTTCCTGGAGTCGGAGGCCGCGCTCGCCGCCGAGGTCGGCCACCTGACCGCGGCGCAGGCCGCCCGGGTGGCAACCGAGTCCGGGGTACGCCGGCTCGTGCTCACCCACTTCTCCCAGCGATACCCCGACCCACGCCGGTTCCACGACGAGGCCCGCGCGCACTTCGACGGTGACCTGATCATCGCCGAGGACCTGAGCACGGTGCAGCTCCCACCCCGCCGGGTAGCCTCGGCCGGATGACCGTCACGCTCCGCCCCGCGACCGGTGACGACCTGATGGCGGTGGGCGCCCTGCACCAGCGCTCGCGGGTCGTCGCGTACTCCACCTTCCTGCCGGCCGAGGCGCTGGCCGACCCGACGCCGGAGGCGATGGGGCGGTACTGGGTCGAGCGGTGGCGCTGGGAGCGGGACGCCCACCGGCTGACCGTGGCCGAGCGGGCCGGGACGCTGGTCGGGTTCAGCTACCTGGGCCCGGACGACGAGGACGACCCAGCCACCGGGCTGCTCAACGCCCTCCACCTGGACCCGGCCGAGCAGGGCCGGGGCACCGGGCGCACGCTGATGGTGGACGCGTTGGACGCCATGCGGGCCCGGGGCTGGCGGCGAGCGGTGCTCTGGGTCCTGCGGGACAACGCCCACGCCCGCGCCTTCTACCAGCGCGGCGGCTGGACCCCGACCGGTGTGGAACGCGAGGAGTACATCGGCGCCGCGTCCACGCCCCAACTCCGCTACACCCGCCCCCTGCTCGCGTAACGGCACCCTGTTGACGCCCGGCGTCGGTCGATGTTCGCTGTCGGCGGATCGGGGCATGTCGGAGCGACGGACGGCGTTGGCCCGGACATGGACACCGATCACACCCGGTCCGACCCGGCCGAGGAGGCCGCGCTGGACGCGTACTCCCGGGTGGTCACCACTGTGGCGGCCCGGGTGCTGCCCAGCGTGGCCGCCCTGTCGGTGCGGACCCCGCGCGGGGCCGGCGCCGGATCCGCGATCACCGTGGGCACCGACGGCCTGCTGCTGACCAGCGCGCACGTGGTCCAGGGGGCCGCCGGCGGCACGGCGGCGTTCGGCGACGGCACCGAGACTCCATTCCAGGTCGTCGGCGCCGATCCACTCTCCGACCTCGCCGTGCTGCGGGTCGACGAGACCACCGTGCCCCCGGTGGAGCTGGGCGACGCCGACGGGCTGCGAATCGGCCAGCTGGTGGTGGCCGTCGGCAATCCGATGGGCCTGGCCGGGTCGGTCACCGCCGGCGTGGTCTCCGGGTTGGGCCGTTCACTACCGGCCCGCGACGGGCGGGTCACCCGACTCATCGAGGACGTCATCCAAACCGACGCGGCGCTGAACCCGGGCAACTCCGGTGGCGCGCTCGCCGACTCCACCGGCCGGGTGATCGGGGTCAACACGGCCGTCGCCGGCTACGGGCTGGGACTCGCCGTGCCGATCAACGGCACCACCCGCCAGATCATCGCCGAGCTGACCGACGCCGGCCGGGTCCGCCGCGCCTGGCTCGGCGTGGCCGGCGTACCGGTGCCGCTGCCGCCAGACGTGACGGCGCGCACCGGTCAGCGGCGCGGGCTGCGTGTGGTGGAGGTGGTACCGGGCAGCCCTGCCGGTGTGGCCGGGATCTACCTGGGCGACATCATCCTCAGCGCCGGCGGACGAGCGGTGGTCGACGGCCAGGGGTTGCAGCGCTTGATGCTCGGCCCCGCCATCGGAACCCGCCTACCGGTCACGGTCCTCCGCAAGAGCGCCTTCGTCGACGTGGTAGCGGTCCCCACCGAACTAACCCGCTAACCCACCCCACCACCCCACCACCCTGCCCCGCCGCCTTGCCCCGCCGCTCGGCGCCTCGCCCCGCGCCGCCCGCGTCGCCCCGCCCCGCCCGCGCCGCGCCGCCCCGCGCCGCCGCGCCGCCCGCGCCGCCGCGCCGCCCGCGCCGATCTAGGGGAAATCATCGTGATCGGAGATCAACTCACGATGATTTTCCCTAGATCGACGCGGAGATGCGGCGCATGCGCGGGGGGAGGGCGGGGCGGGGCGGGGCGGGGCGGGGCGGGGTGGGGTGGGGTGGGGTGGGGTGGGTTAGTGGGCGCCTAGGTGGGCTAGGAGGTCCTGGCGGGTGAGGACGCCCTTGGGCTTGCCGTCGACGAGCACCAGTGCGGCGTCGGACTTCTCCAGCAGGCCGACGGCCTCGCTCACCGGCTGGCCGCCACCGATCATCGGCAGCGGGTCGCCCATGTGCCGCTCGATCGTGTCGTGCAGGTGGGCCTGGCCGGTGAACAACGCGTCGAGCAGGTCCCGCTCGGCGATCGAGCCGGCCACCTCGCCGGTCACCACGGGCGGCTCGGCCTTGAGCACCGGGAGCTGCGAGACGCCGTACTCGCGCATGTAGTCGATCGCGTCACGGACCGTCTCGGTCGGGTGCACGTGCACCAACTCGGGCAGCCCGCCCGGCTTGCTGGCCAGCGCGTCGGCCACCGTCGGCTCGGCGCCGGAGTTGTCGAGGAAGCCGTACCGGGCCATCCACGAGTCGTTGAAGATCTTCGAGAGGTAGCCCCGGCCACCGTCGGGCAGTAGCACCACCACCACGTCGTCCGGGCCGGCCCTGCGAGCGACCTCCAGCGCGGCGACCACGGCCATCCCGCAGGAGCCGCCGACCAGCAGCCCCTCCTCGCGGGCCAGCCGCCGGGTCATCTCGAAGGACGCCTTGTCGGAGACCTCGATGATCTCGTCGGCCACACCCCGGTCGTACGTTTCTGGCCAGAAGTCCTCGCCGACGCCCTCCACCAGGTACGGCCGGCCGGTGCCGCCGGAGTAGACCGAGCCCTCCGGGTCGGCCCCGATGACCCGCACCCGACCCTCGGACGCCTCCTTGAGGTACTGGCCGATGCCGGAGATCGTGCCGCCGGTGCCCACGCCGGTCACGAAGTGGGTGAGCCCGCCCTCGGTCTGCTTCCACAGCTCCGGGCCGGTGGTCTCGTAGTGCGAACGCGGGTTGGCCGGGTTGCTGTACTGGTCGGGCTTCCAGGCGCCGGGAATATCCCGGGTCAGCCGGTCCGAGACGTTGTAGTAGGAGCGCGGGTCCTCCGGAGCGACCGCGGTCGGGCAGACCACCACCTCGGCGCCGTACGCCCGGAGCACGTCCTGCTTGTCCTGGCTGACCTTGTCGGGGCAGACGAAGACACACTTGTAGCCCTTGAGCTGGGCCACCAGGGCCAGCCCGACGCCGGTGTTGCCGCTGGTCGGCTCGACGATGGTGCCGCCGGGCTTGAGCAGGCCAGCGGCCTCGGCGTCCTCCACCATCCGCAGCGCGATCCGGTCCTTCACCGAGCCGCCCGGGTTGACGTACTCGACCTTGGCGAGCACGGTGGCCTGGATGCCCTCGGTGACGTTACGCAGACGTACCAGCGGGGTGTTGCCGATCATGTCGACGACGTTGTCGTAGTACTGCACGGTGTGCCCTTCGTTGCGGCGCCGGCGATGGCCACCGGGCAGACGTTTCCTCGCCGCCCAGCGTACGTGTCGTCAGGGCACCAGCCCTCCGGGGATGACCGAGCTGCGGCGGGCCTCCCACTCCAGGAAGCGATCGGTCTCGGCGAGCACGCTGCCGGCCAACCACGTGATCATGACCGCGTCGTCGGCCAGCCCGAAGATCGCCAGCGGGATCTCCGGGAGCAGGTCGATAGGCGAGACGATGTACGCCGTCGCCGCGGTCATCAGGGCCAGCCGGAGGCCGCCGTCGTACTCCCCCTTGGTGGTGGCCCGGATCATCCGGGGCAGCGCCGCCAACCGGGTGCCGATCGACGGCCCACCGCGGGCCCCGGCCGCCAGTGCCCGCGCCAGGGCCGTGAACGCCGCGCTGCGCTTCAGTGTCTTCCCCATCGTCGCGCTCCTCTCCGCCGGATCAGCGTGGCGGGTCGGCGCAAGTCGACCGGTCCGCTCCTACACAGATACCCCGTTGCGTCGGTTTCCAGGCACCCTGGTGCCGTCACGACGACAGCGGCGTGTCGGGCCGGCGCGATAATGTCGCGGTATGGGGGTGGCTGGTTCCGTCGTACCCGTTGGTCCGCGCTGGCGGCACGCCTGGCGGATCGCCCGCCTGGCTGCCATCGGCACGGGAGCCACCGCGGCGGCCGTGGTGGCGACCGGCGGGGTGCTGCTCGGGCAGGCCCGCCAGGCCCGGCGCACCATCCCGATGGCCCAGGCGCCGCCGCCGCGCTGCGACGGGGTGTATGGCGCGAAGTTCCCCGGCCCCCCGCTCACCGTGGTCGTGCTCGGCGACTCGTCGGCCGCCGGCTACGGGGTGCACCGCCGACGGGAGACACCCGGCGCGCTGCTCGCCACCGGCCTGTCCCGTCGACTGCACCGGCCGGTGCAACTGCACCGCTTCGCGGTCGTCGGTGCCATCTCCGCGGCGCTCCGACACCAGGTGGAGGCGGCGCTGGAGTGCCGACCCGACATCGCGGTGATCCTCATCGGCGGCAACGACATCACCAACCGCACCCCGCGCGGGCTGGCGGTGCGCTACCTCGTCGAGGCTGTTCACACGCTGCGCGACGCCGGATGCGAGGTGGTCGTCGGCACCTGCCCCGACCTGGGCGCGATCCGACCGATTCAGCCCCCTCTGCGCTGGCTGGCACATCGGTGGAGCCGCCAACTCGCCGCAGCCCAGACGGTCGCCGTGGTCGAGGCGGGCGGTTGGACGGTCTCCCTCGGTGATCTGCTCGGCCCCCGGTTCACCGCGGAGCCGACCCGGATGTTCGCCTGGGACCGGTTCCATCCCTCCGCCGAGGGGTACGCGATGGCCGCCGCCGCGCTGCTGCCGACGATGCTCTCCGTGCTCGGTGCAGGGCAGGAACGACGGGCCACACCGACGCTGGGCGAAGGCGTACGGTCGCTGCCTGAGGCCGCGCAGGAGGCGGCCCGGCACGCCGGCACGGAGGTCAGCGGCACCCAGGTCCGGGGCCGTGACCGAGGGCCGGCCGGCCGGTGGGCGCAGTTGCGCCGCCGGGCGTTCTTCGGTGTCGGCGCGGTGCCGCAGCACGGCTCCGCCTCGGACACCTCGACAGTGGAGGGACTGGCATGAACGTGCGCAGCGAGCGGGGCGTGACGGCCGGCCTTCCGGGCCGGCTGGGTCGGGCGGCGGCGTTCTCGCTGCTCGCCGGCACCGTGGGGGGCGCCGCCGTCCTGGCCGGTGAGGCGTTCGTCGCCCGGCACCGGCGCTACGCCCAACCGGAGCTGGGGCTGGCCCTGCGTGCCACGATCGGCCGGGCCGGCGCTCCGCCGCTGCGGCTGGTGCTGCTCGGCGACTCATCGGCACTGGGCGTCGGTGTCGACCGTCTTGAGGACACCATCGGCGGGCAGTTGGCCAACCTGCTCGCCGAGGGCCCGACGGGCCGGCGGGTGCACCTGTCCAGCGTCGGCGTCTCCGGGTCCCGCTCGACGGACCTGGCCACGCAGGTGGCCCGAGCCCTGCTCGGTGAGCGGCCCGACGTGGCGCTGATCCTGATCGGCGCGAACGACGCCACCGGGCTGCGCCGACCCACCGAAGCGGCGGCGTATCTCGGCGCGGCGGTGCACCGGCTGCGCGAGGCGCGGGTCGAGGTGGTGGTGGGCACCTGCCCCGATCTCGGCGCGGTGCGTGCCATCGCGCCTCCGCTGCGTCAGGTGGTCGGCTGGTCCGGGCGCCGGATGGCCCGCGCACAGACCACGGCCGTGCTGGATGCTGGCGGCTCGGTGGTCGACCTGGCCACCGAGACCGGGCCGGTGTTCCGGGCCGACGCGGGCACGCTCTGCCACGACGGCTTTCACCCCTCGGCGGACGGTTACCGGGTGTGGGCGCACGCGCTGCTGCCCGCCGTCGCCGCCGCTGCGGCGGTCGCGACCCGCCGCTAGATCGGGCCCGGCCAGGGTGACATTTCCCGCCGCGCCGGCTTCTTCCGCGCCATGTTACCGGCGGGTTAACGTTGGTCCATGCCGATTGAGTCGTCCCGCGACGCCGTCATCGTCGCCACCGCCCGCTCCCCCATCGGCCGGGCGCACAAGGGGTCTCTGCGCGACGTCCGCTCCGACGACCTCGCCGCGACCATCGTCCAGGCCGCCCTGGACAAGATCCCCCAGCTCGATCCGACCACGATCGACGACCTCTACCTCGGGTGCGGCCTGCCCGGTGGCGAGCAGGGCTTCAACATGGCCCGGGTGGTGACCACCCTCCTCGGCCTGGACACCGTGCCCGGCGCCACGCTGACCCGCTACTGCGCCTCGTCGTTGCAGACCACCCGCATGGCCATGCACGCGATCCGCGCCGGCGAGGGCGACGTGTTCGTCTCCGCCGGTGTGGAGATGGTCTCCCGCTTCGCCCGGGGCAGCTCCGACGGGCTGCCTCCCGAGGCGCAGGCCCTGGTCGGCGGCAGCTGGGAAAACCCTCGCTTCGGGGCGGCCGGCGAGCGCTCGAAGCTCCGCGCACAGGGCGGCGCCGAGGTGTGGACCGACCCGCGCGAGGCCGGTGAGCTGCCCGACATCTACCTGACCATGGGGCAGACCGCGGAAAACCTGGCCCAGGTGTACGACGTCACCCGCGCCGACATGGACGAGTTCGGCGTACGCAGCCAGAACCTCGCCGAGAAGGCCATCGCCGACGGCTTCTGGGCCCGGGAGATCACCCCGGTCACCACGCCGGACGGCACGGTGGTGAGCACCGACGACGGGCCTCGCGCCGGTGTCACCCTCGATGCGGTCACTGGCCTCAAGCCGGTGTTCCGCCCGGACGGCCGGATCACCGCGGGCAACTGCTGCCCGCTCAACGACGGCGCGGCCGCCGTGGTGGTGATGAGCGCCCAGCGGGCCGAGGAGCTTGGGCTCACCCCGCTGGCCCGGATCGTCTCCACCGGTGTGACCGCCCTGTCGCCGGAGATCATGGGTCTCGGGCCGGTCGAGGCGTCCCGCCAGGCGCTGCGCCGGGCCGGCATGACCATCGACGACGTCGACCTGGTCGAGATCAACGAGGCGTTCGCCGCGCAGGTCATCCCGTCCTACCGGGAGCTGGGCATCCCGGAGGAGAAGCTGAACGTCATGGGTGGCGCCATCGCGGTCGGTCACCCGTTCGGCATGACCGGCGCCCGGATCACCGGCACCCTGCTCAACGCCCTCGAATGGCACGACAAGACCATTGGTCTGGAGACGATGTGCGTCGGCGGCGGCCAGGGCATGGCCATGGTGCTGGAGCGGCTCAGCTGAGCTGACGTCAGAGCGCGCTGCGGGTCGCCGTCACCTCGGCGGCGGCCCGGGCCAGCGCCTCAGGCCCCGGGCCGGCGGCCACCAGGTCTGCCGTCACCACCCGTAGCTGATCGGGCAGGGCCAGGTCGTTTTCGAGCCGGGGTACCACCCGCCGGGGCTCACCCTCAGCGTCGGCGGCCAGATTGGCGATCTCCTGCACCAACCGGTGCACCAGGTCGGCGCGGGACACGTTGCCGGTGGTCGCGACCGCTGCCCAACGCGGCTGCTGCCAGTGCCCGATGTGACGGACCAGCAACCGCACGGCCTGATCCAACTCCGCTGCGCTCATCGCCGCCGAGTCTACGGCCGGCACCGGCCGAGCCACCGCGGGCCGGTCAACGGCGCAGGTAGCTGAGCAGCCGCAGCAACTGCCAGTAGAGGAAGACCAACCCGGTGAGCAGGCCGAACGCGCACAGCCACGCGTACCGGCGGGGTCGACCGTCGCGCACCGAGCGCTCGACCAGGTCGAAGTCGAGGATGAAGCTGAACGCCCCGGCGATGATGGCCACCACCGAGAAGACGTACGGCAGCCAGCCGACCTCCCCACTGACGCTGTAGCCCGCCAGCCCCGGTCGCCCGGAGATCAGGTACGACACCAGGTTGACCACGCTGAGCACGGCGATGCCGAGCAACGTACCGATCACCAGGCGGGCCAGTCGGGGCGTCGCCCGGATGACCCGAGCCCGGTAGAGCGCCGCCATGCCGAGGAAGACGCCGAAGGTGCCGGCCACCGCCTGCGCCACGATGCCCGGATAGACCTGCTCGAAGGTGCGGCTCGCCACCCCCAGCAGCAGGCCCTGCAGCACGGCGTAGCCGACGATCGGCACCGGGTTGGTGATCCCGCGCAACGAGATCACCAGGACCAGGGCGATCGAGGCGAGCGCGCTACCGGCCAGCGCGGCCCCCAGCCAGACCACGTCGGGTATCACCGCCCAGGACACCCCCGCGGCCGCGCCGGTGACGAGCAGCAACCCGACGGTACGGACCACCACGTCGTCGACCGTCATCGGCTCGACGTCACGGGCGCCGAGCACCCGGGCCTCCACCCGGCCGGTCTCGTCCAGCCGGTTGAGCACCGGGTTGCTGCTGCGCACCGCCGCCTCCTTCACCCGCGTACCCCCAGGGCGTGTGTCAAAGCCCCTGGCCGGCCTGCGACGGGCCCAGACGACGACCGGCCGCGTTGGGAATTGGCCCGGATACAACACCGGTATCCGGGCCAATTCCCGCCTTGCCGGACCGCCGCCTGGACTCCGCCTCGGCTCGACCGAGGCTTTGACACACGCCCTTGCAGTCACTCTGCCCCGGGCGGCCCGACGGCGGCGGGAAAACGGCGCGCCCGGTGCGAACGACGGCGCCCGCCCTCGCATGAGCGGGGGCGGGCGCCGGTCGACAGCGCGGACGAGGTCAGTCGTCGCCCTGGAAGTAGCTCAGCAGGCGCAGGATCTCGATGTAGAGCCAGACCAGGCTGACCAGGATGCCGAAGGCAGCCGTCCAGGAGTAGCGCTGGGGCAGGCCCATCCGGACGCCGTCCTCGATCTCCTTGAAGCTGAGCACGAAGCTCAGCGAGGCGACCACGATGCAGACCAGGCTGAAGCCGATCGCCAGCGGGCTGCCGTCACGCAGGCCCGTGTTGACGCCGAACAGCGCCAGCACCAGGTTGATCATCATGACGGCGAAGAGGCCGACCATCGCCGCGATCATGCCCTTGACGAACGCGGGAGTGGCCCGAATGACCTTCGCCCGGTAGAGCATCGCCATCAGGAAGAAGATGCCGAAGCTGGCCACGGCGGCCTGGAGCACGATGCCGTCGTAGAGCGTCTCGAACGCCTTGCTGACCATGCCGACGAAGACGCCCTCGACGACCGCGTACGCGATGACGAGCGCGGGGTTGGCCATCCGGGAGAACGAGATGATCAAGCCGAGGACCAGGCCGACCACCGCCGCGCCGATCCAGGCGGTACCGACCAGCGAGTCGGGCACGAGCACCCAGGCGGCCGCGGCGGTGATGCCCAGGATGCCGAGCAGGGCGACCGTCTTGACGACCACGTCGTCCACGGTCATGGGCGCTACGGCGGGCGGCGCGGCCGGGTAACCGGCCTGGGACGGGTACTGCTGGGGAATGCCGGGCTGTCCGTACGGCCCGGCCGGGGCGTACCCGGCGGAGCGCTCCCGCTCGGCCGCTTGGCCGAGCCGGGCGAGCACCGGGTTCGAGGTCTTCACTGTCTGGCCTCCCTCAGGGGGTCGTTTGCACGTGAACGTGCCCTCCAAGAGTAAACGGCGCAGCCAAGTCCTGGTGATCACGAATGAGCATGTGTGTGCGAGCCGACCGGTGCCCGGGGCGGGGGTCGAACCCGCACGCCTTGCGGCAGCCGCTTTTAAGGCGGCCGTGTCTGCCTTTCCACCACCCGGGCGGGTGGCACCGGCGCGTCGACACGCACCGTGCAGTGTCACCGTAGCCGGTCTACGACGACCCGGCGTACCCCGCCGGCCTGGCCACATTAGGGTCGATGCCGTGAGCAGCGCAGCCCCCACGGCCCCCGACGCCGCCCCTGAGCAGGCCTTCCGCCTCGCCGATCGGGTCAGCCGCGGGTCCCGGGCCACCCGGCTGCTGGCCGCCGTCCACCGACACCGGGCGGACCTGCTGGTCGCTCTGATCTGCGCGGTGCTGGCCGGCTGGCTCACCCACGGGCTCTGGCCCGATCCGGCTGGCCGCACGCTGGCCCTCAACCCGGAGGACCAGGCCCTCTACGAGTGGTTCCTGGCGGTCGACGCCCGCGCGCTGCTCGGCGACTTCGGTCTGCTCACCGACCTGCTCAACGCCCCCGACGGCGTCAACCTGATGGCCAACACCACGGTGATGGCGCTCGGAATCGTCTTCGCGCCGGTCACCCTGCTGCTGGGTGCGCCGGTCACCTTCGCGCTTATCGCCGGCGCGAACCTCGCCGGCACCGCTCTCGCCTGGTACCTGCTGTTCCACCGGACACTGCGCGCCCGCCGGCTCGCCGCCGCGCTCGGCGGAGGGCTGTGCGGGTTCGGCCCGGGCATGGTCTCCCAGACCAACAGCCACCTGCACATGACCGCCCAGTGGCTGGTGCCGGTGATCGTCTGGCTGGTGCTCAGACTGCTGCGGGCGTCCGACCCGGGAGCCGTGACACCCCGCAGGACCGGTCGCACCCGTCCCTCCGGGCCGGATCGCCGGCGGATGTTCACCTCCGCGGCGGGGCTGGCCGCCACGGTCACCGCGCAGGTCTTCATCGGCGAGGAGGTGCTCTTCCTCGCCGCCGTCACGCTGCTGGTGATGGCGATCAGCTACGCCGTGACGGACCGGGACCTCGCCCGACGGGCGCTGCCCGGCTTCGCCAGTGGGCTCGCCATCGCCGCCGGGCTTGCCCTGCTGGTGCTCGGCTATCCGCTGTGGTTCCAGTTCGCCGGGCCGCAGGGGGTCGCCGACGGAATGTTCACTCCGGCCTACTTCTCAGCCGACCTGAGCAGCTGGTGGACGGTGTCCCCACTGTCGGTGGCCGGCAGCGACCAATCCGCCCGGCTGACCACCGGCCCGGCCGAGTACAACACCTTCCTCGGCTGGCCCCTGCTCCTGGTCACCGCCGCCTGCGCGATCTGGGTCGGGCGACGCCGGCTGGTCTTCGCCTGCGTCGTGGCGGGCCTGGTGATGGGTGCGCTCTCGCTCGGCCCGGAGGTGGTGCTCGGCGGCACCAGGACCGCGCTTCCCGGCCCGTACGCCCTGATCGGCGGGCTACCGGTGGTGGACGGCGCGTTGCCGATGCGGTTCGCGCTGGCGTTGCTGCCGATCGTCGCGACGCTGCTGGTGCTGGCGGTCGACCGGGCGCTGCGCAGCACCGGTCGGGCGCGGCGGCTGGTGCCGCTGGCTGTCGGCGCCGCACTGCTGCCGATCTTCCCGGCCCCCCTGCCGACCGCCGCACGGCCCGCCGTGCCGGAATTCGTCACCGGCGGTCACTGGCGGCAGTGCGTACCCCCCGGCGGGGTGCTGGTCCCGGTGCCGCTGCCCACACCGAAGGAGCCCTGGCCGATGCGCTGGGCAACCGCCGCCGGCGCCGGTTTCGGTCTGCCGGAAGGGTTCTTCATCGGCCCCTACGGGCGGGGCGGCACCGCGGCGATGGGCACCTTCAAGCAGCCCACCTCCGCACTGCTGGCGGACGTGGCCCGCCGCGGCGACCAACCGGCCATCGGCGACGAGCAGCGCCGTCAGGCCGCCCGCGACGCGGACTTCTGGGGCGCATCCTGCGTGGCGCTAACCGACGACGCTCCACACGCCGACAGCCTGCGAGCCACCCTGGAACAGCTCTACGGCCCCGCCACGCGCATAGCCGACGCCTGGATCTGGCGGGTCTGACCCACGACCAACCCCGCCGATCTTGCACTTACTGCCCGGACGAACTGGGCGCCAAGGCGCATCAGGGCGTCCGAAAGTGCAAGATCGGCGGGGTGTGGGTGGGGCGGGTCAGACGCGGGGGGCGCCTACCGGCTGGGACGCCTCTACGAACTCTTCGCGGGGGTCGTGTAGCTGGCCCAGGGCGACCACCTCACGCTTGAGGAAGAACGCCAACGACCAGTCCACCACGACGCGGACCTTGCGGTTGAAGGACGGGATCCGGCTCATGTGGTACGTCCGGTGCATGACCCAGGCCGGCCAGCCGGTCATCTTGATCCCGTACACCTGGGCGACGCCCTTGTGCAGGCCGAGGCTCGCGACGCTGCCGACGTGCTTGTGCTTGTAGTCGACCGGCTCGCGGCCCCGGACCACGGCCGCGATGTTGTCGGCCATCCGCGCGGCCTGGCGCACCGCGTGCTGCGCGCTCGGCGAGCAGAAGTTGCCCGGCTCCTTGGTCAGGTCCGGCACAGCGGCGCAGTCGCCGGCGCTCCACGCGCCCTCGACCACCCGGTCGCCGTCGACCACCTGAAGAGTGGGCAGGCAGGTGATCCGCCGCCGGTCGTCGCGCGGGAAGTCGGTCGCGTCCAGCATCGGCGACGGCTTCACGCCGGCCGTCCAGACGATCGTGTCGGACCGGAAGCTGTCACCGTCGGAGAGCTTGACCACCCCGTCGACGCAGGACTCGAGCCGGGTGTCGAGCCGGATGTCCATGTTCCGCTTCAGCAACTGCTGGACGGTGTAGGCGCCCATGTCCCGGTCGACCTCGGGCAGCACCCGCTGGGTGGCCTCGACCAGCACCCAGCGAACCTCGTCCTGCTTGAGCTCCGGGTAGTAGCGCAGGGCGTCGCGAGCCATGTCCTCCATCTCGGCGAGCGCCTCGATGCCGGCGTACCCACCGCCGACGAAGGTGAAGGTCAGCGCCGAACGGCGGACGTCCGGGTCCGGTGTCGCGGCAGCCACGTCGAGCCGGTCCAGCACGTGGTTGCGCAGGTAGATCGCCTCGCCGATGGTCTTGAACCCGATGCCCTGCTCGTGCAGGCCGGGGATCGGCAGGGTGCGGGAGACCGAGCCCGGGGCCACGATCACGTGGTCGTACGTGATCTCCCGGGCCGGGCCGCTGATCGGCTGCACGGTGGCCACCTTGCGGTCGTGCTCGATCCGCGTGACAGTGCCGGCCACCACCTTGCACCGGCGCAACTCCCGCCGCAGTGGCACCACGGAGTGCCGCGGGGAGATGTTGCCCGCCGCCGCCTCAGGCAGGAACGGCTGGTAGGTCATGTGCGGCTGGGGATCGACCACCATGACCTCAGCCTCACGGGAGCTGAGCTTCTTCGACAGGCGCAGGGCGGCGTACAGACCGACGTGCCCGGCACCAACCACAAGGATCCGCTTCGGATTCACGTCATCTATCTTTCCCCGGCCGGCTCAGGTAATCCCGCTCGCGCCCCCCATCTGTGACGGAGCACAACCTATGTGACCTGCCTAACCCTCAGGTCACAGCGGTTATCGACGTCGCAGCAGCCAACCCAGCAACCCCGCTGTCCCCACGGCCACCAGCAGCCCCAGCACGGTGACCCACTGATATCCGGTTTCCCCACCGATCCCTGCGGCCTGCAACAACAGCACCCCCAGCACGGCGGTGCCCAGCAGGACGGCGGCCGACCGCAGCAACCACCGGGTGATCAATTCAGGGTCCACCACCGCGTTGTACGGCAGCAGTGCGGCCAACGCGCAGAGGGTGTGCCCCAGGTAGAGCAGGGCGGCGAGGGCGAGCAGCCGCCAGAGAGCGACCGGGCGGCCGTACCCGTCGGTGGCGAGCAGCCAGCCGCCGACCGTGACCAGCGCGGTGAAGGTCACCCAGATCCGCCGCGGGCCGAACGCGGGCAGGAGCGCGGCGACCGCCAGAAAGAGGATCGGCCGGCCGGAAAGCACCTCGGCGGGGAACGCCAGGGCGAACCCGGCAAACACGGTGACGAAGATCCCGGCCCGAACCATCAGCGGGGCGGCGCTGATCTGGGCGACAGCGGTCCGGGCCGCCCGGACCCGCCCGGTTACGACGTCGATCATCTGCGCCTGCCCTCGTTCGCGCTCACCGCTCCCGCCTCGCCGTTCGCGCTCACCGCCCACCCACCCGTGGTGCCATCGCCAACCGGGCCACGTCCCGCAGCACCTGGTCCAGGCTGCCGGCGCCAGCCCAGCGCACCACCGGTACGCCGTGCTCCCGAAGCTGCCCGATCATGATCTCCCGATCCAGGCGCCACAGGCGGTACGCAATTTCGGCCCAACCCCGGTCCTTCGGCGACGACAGGTTCGTCGGCAACGTGTCGACCGCCACCACGAAGCGCCCAGCGCGGGTCAGCCGGGCGAGCATCTGCGCCGACCGTTCGTCCAACAGTGGGGTGAGCACCACCACCAGCGCGTCCGAGGAGAGCAGTTGCGGGCCGAAAACCTGGTCGTACGGCTCATGCGAGGACGCTCGGACGCGTACGTCGAGCAGCCACTCCAGAACGGTCAGGTACTGACGACGCCCGGCGGCTGGACGCAGCCGTCGGGCTGCCGGCCCGTACTCCAGCAGGGACACCCGGTCACCACGGTGCAGGTAGTGCTCGGCGATCGCCGCGGTGGCCCGGACGGTGGTGTCGAGCACCGAGGCGGCGCTGTCAACCCCGCCGGAGCGGCCGGCCTCGGCGAGCACGTCGAGCAGCACCACCACCTCCGCGTCACGGTCGGAGAGGGTGGAGGCCACGTGCAACTGCCGGGTGCGCAACGAGACCCGCCAGTCGATACGGCGCAGCCGGTCCCCGGGGCCGAAGATCCGTACGCCGGCCAGCTCGCCGCCCTCGCCGGGCCGACGGGAGTGGTGCGCCCCGACCAGACCGGCGGCGCGGGGCATCGCCTCCACCGCCTCGAACGGCTCGGTACGTGGGTACACCCGCACCCGGACCGGCTCGGTGATCACCGCCCGGGAGACCAGCAGGCCGCCCGCCGTGGCGACCCGGGCACCGGCCGGGCCGATCGGGTGCCGGCCCCAGCGCAGGGCACGGCCGGCCAGTTCCAGGTCCACCGCCGAGCCGGTGGGCACCGACGTCACGAACGGCCGGTCGATGACGGAACGACCGACGCCACTGGCCGGAGCCGCGCCGCCGGCCGACGTCGTGGCGGCCGGTGGCACGTCGTCGACGACCTCGTCGCGGGCGAAGCCGGCCCGCTCGATCCGCAGCCACGGCGACGCCCGGGAACGCAGCACCACCAGGTCGTAGTCGACCGTGTCCGGGTTGCCGACGCTCACCGCCGCCGTCATCTCGCCGCCCTCGACCAGCGGCCCGCCGTCACCCGGGGTGATCCACACCTGCGGCAGCGCCGTGGGCCGTCGACGCAGCGCGTACGCGGTGCCGAGCGCGAACGGGGCGGCCAGCACGATCAGGTCCACCCGCCCCAGCAGCACCCCTCCCACCAGCAGCAGGCCGGCGAGCAGCACCGCCCGGCCGAGCGCCGGCGTGGGTGCCCAGCCGGCAGCCGCTTCGGGCTCGGTGGCTTGCGGCACGGTCGGTCCGGTCATCAGCGCCGGAGCCCGCCGTCGGCGTAGCTGGGCAACGCGCCACTCGCCGGGGCGGGAGTCGCCTCCAGCACCTCGCCGACCACGAACGCCGGATCGACCCGGCGCAACCACATCTCCGGGCGCAGGGTGATCCGGTGGGCCAGGGCGGGTGCCGCCACCTCCTTGACGTCCTCCGGCACGACGTAGTCCCGTCCGCCGAACACCGCGCGGACCCGGGCCAGCAGCAGCAGCGCCAGCGAACCGCGAGGCGAGGCACCGACGAGCACCGACGGGTGCTCCCGGGTGGCCGCGGTGAGGGACACGATGTAGCGGCCGATGGAGTCCTCGACCACCACGTCCTCAAGGGCGGCCTGCATGGCCCGCAGCGTGGCCGCGTCGACCACCGCCTTGATCTCCGCCTCCTCGCGGCGACGGCTCATCCGACGGCGCAGCACCTCCCATTCCTCTTCCGGCTGCGGGTAACCGAAGGAGACCCGCAGCAGGAACCGGTCCAGCTGCGCCTCGGGCAACGGGTACGTGCCCTCGTACTCGATGGGGTTGGCGGTGGCCAACACGTGGAACGGCTCGTCCAGCTTGTAGGTCACACCCTCCACCGAGACCTGCTTTTCCTGCATTGCCTCCAGCAGCGCGGACTGGGTCTTCGGGGGCGTCCGGTTGATCTCGTCGGCGAGGAGCAGGTTGGTGAAGAGCGGGCCGGCCCGGAAGGTGAAGTCGCCGTTGCGCTGGTCGTAGAGGAACGAGCCGGTGACGTCGGCGGGAAGCAGGTCCGGGGTGAACTGCAACCGGCGGAAATCCAACCCGAGCGCCTGCGCGAACGAGCGTGCGGTGAGCGTCTTGCCCAGCCCCGGCAGATCCTCCAGAAGCACGTGCCCGCCCGCCAGGATGCCAGCGAGGACCAACTCCAACGCGTCCCGCTTGCCGACCACGACGGTGCCGACCGCGTCCAGCACCGCCCGAGCCAGGTGGCCGACCTCGGCGGGGGCGATGCTCCGGTCCACGTCGTTCATCAGATCTTCTCCAGTTCGGCGACGATCGCCGCGAGATCGCGCGGCGACGGGGTGCGGCGAGGCGGGATCTCCAGGAACGTCCAGAGCCGGTCGCCCAGCAGGACACGGGCTCGGGCCGGATCCGACTCACGGGTGACGCCGTGTTTCAGGCGCATCCGTTCGTCGGCCAGTTCACCGAGCCGGGGCAGGACCACGTCGGTGAAACGTTCGGCTCGGGTCGTGGACCAGTCCAGTGGCCGTTCCCAGCGATTGATCGCGGTACGCAGCGCGTCCCGGGTATCCCAGTTGTAGGTGCCGTCCTCCTCGCCCGTCACGACCCGGCCACCGGCCGGCTGCGGGGGTGGCGGTGCGAGCAGGGCGGTGATCCGGCGGACCGCCAGCACGGCGAGCACCCCGGCGATGAGTACCGGCAGCGAGATCTGCAGGCCGACCGCGCGGAGGCCGACGAGCAGCACCGCGACCACCGCGGCGGCCCAGGCGAGCGAGCGCAGCACCGGCCGGGCGCGAGAGCGGCGCGGCTGCGGGCCTGCCGGCGCCGCCTCCTCCTCGAACGCGAGCAGGTCGTCGATGCTGGTGCTGCTCATGCGCAGCCGCCTTCGGTTCGCGACTGCGGGGCTCGCAAACCCGGCTCACTCCTCGCGCTCACGGGGTCACCACCGCGGTGAGCTCTCCGCGCAGCCGGCGTAGCGCCGCGCGGGCCTGGTCGCGGGTGCGTTCGTCGATCGGGCGGGTGGCGTACCGGGCCTCCCGGTAGACGTACGCGAACTCGGCCAGCACGTCGGTGCTGACGATCGCCGGCACCCCGGCCGCCGGGTCACCGCGCAGCAGCCGGCTGACCAGGTCGGTGGGGGTGTCCCCGGCGAGCCGTGGAACACCGGCCGTGGCGGCGGCCTCTTCCAGGCGCACCCAGCAGGCGATCACCGCCACCCGGGGGTCGGTGTCGCGATCGTCGAGCTCCACCAGGCCGGCGTCGAGGGCGGCGACCACCTCACGGGCGGTGCCCTCGGCAGAACGCCGGGCGCGCTGCGCCGGCAACGCGCGGGTGGTACGCCGCAGCGCGCCCCGGATCAGGATCCAGGAGAGGTAGCCGAGCACGGCGAGGATGGCCAACCCGAGCAGAACCATCGCCACGGTCGCGATCCACTGCGGTATGTCCGCCTGGGTCGCCTCGCCGGCGTCGCGCGGCTCGACGGGGATGGACCGCGCCGGCTCGGCGGTCGGGTACTCGGGCACCCAGGGAACATTGTCGGCGGCTGGCGGGATCCGGCTGGCCCCGATCGACGAGTGGGCGGACGCCAGCGCGGCACCGGCGAGCAGGGCGGTGACCGCGCCGACCGGCCACCACCGGCGAAGCAGGCCGAGCACCGGGCGCAACACCCCCGGCTCGGCGGCCGGGGACGACGCGGGCAGGCGTGTTCCGTCTCTCATCGCCACCGCCCCACGCGTTCTCAGTCCACTCCGGCCAGCTGTTTAGCCTGGCCGAAGATGTCGTCCAGCATCTGTGGTGTCAGCCGCCCGGTGAAGGTGTTCTGCTGGCTGACGTGGTAGCAGCCCAGCAACTCCGGGGCGTCCGTGCCGGACCAGTGTGCCCCATGACCGAACGCCGGTCGCGGGCTGGGCGGGCGCTGCCCGTACACCTGCTGTAGCACCGGCCACCACGCGGCCCAGGCGAATGCGCCCAGCGCGACCACGACGCGCAGCGTGGGCCGGATCAGCGTGACCTCGCGGTGCACCCAGGGTGCGCAGGTGTCCCGCTCCTCCGGGGTGGGCTTGTTGTCCGGCGGCGCACATCGGACAGCCGAGAAGATCCGGATGTCCCGCAGGGCGAGCCCATCGTCGGCGGCGACGCTGGTCGGCTGGTTGGCCAGCCCGGCCCGGTGCAGCGCGGCGAACAGCACGTCACCCGACCGATCGCCGGTGAAGATCCGGCCGGTGCGGTTGCCACCGTGCGCGGCGGGCGCCAGCCCGAGGATGGCGATCCGCGCGTCGCCGGTGCCGAAGCCTGGCACCGGCCGGCCCCAGTACTCCTGGTCGCGGAAGGCGGCTCGGCGGGTGCGAGCGGCCTCCTCCCGCCACCGGACCAGTCGAGGGCAGGCGAAACAGTCGCTCACCGCCGCGTCGAGGTCGGCCAGGTCGGTCGCCCGCGCGGCGCGGGCGACCACCTGCTCGGGGGTACGCGACTCAACCAAGCTTGGCCCGGAAGAGTTCCAGGGTGCGGGCGAAGGCGCTGGCGGCGGCGCGCTGGTCGAACGCCTCCGGCCGGTCATCGTTGAAGAAGGCGTGCGAGGTGCCCGGGTAGTCGTAGAGGTGGCAGTCGCCGCCGGCTTCCTCGATGGCCCGGCGGGCGGTTTGTACGCCCTCGTCGGCCGAGGTGCCGTCCTCTTCGGAGCAGTGGATGATCGCGGCCTTGCCGGCGTAGTCGGCCCAGTCGGGGCGCATCGACTCCCAGGGCAACACGGGATAGAAGCCAGCGGTGGCGACGATCCGCTCGGAGATGGTGGCCGACCAGAGGGCCAGGCTGCCACCGGCGCAGAAGCCCACCGCACCGACCTTGCCGGTGACCTCGGGCCGCCCCGCGAGATAGTCGGCCGCGCCGGCGATGTCCTTTGCCGCCTCGTCCATCCGCATCGCCAGCAGCAGACGCTGTGCCTCGTCCGGCTCGCTTGTCGTCTCACCGTGGTAGAAGTCCGGGGCGAGGGCGACGAAGCCGGCCTCGGCGAACCGGTCCGCGACCGACCGGATGTGTGGGACCAGGCCCCACCACTCCTGGATGACGATGACGGCGGGGCTGGCCAGGCCACTGGCGGGTATCGCGAGATACCCCTCGCTCGCGCCCCCGTTGCTGCGGTAGCTCACCATCTCGCCCATGGGCCGTCCTCCTAGCGGTCAGTCATCGTTGGCTGGTCGCCCAGTGGTCCTACGTGCCGGTAGCCTGCCATGCCACGCCGCCGCCGGGAAGACACCGGAACAGTGGCATTCACCTCCCGTTCGCCCGTCGGTGACTTTGGGTACGCCGACGGCGGCGGGGTTCGCTCCCGCCGCCGTCGATGGTGATCTACCGCTCCGGTCAGGCCTTCTTGGTCAGGCAGAGCACATAGCCCGTCTTGCCCGGCTCGATGCTGGAGAAGATGTAGCCCTCCTCGTCTTCCTTGAGGTACTGGTTACAGGCGGTGTCGGCCTTGGCCTGAGCCTCGGTCTGGTCGTCCACCCGACCGACCACGTTGTACGCGGCGTCGGTGGAGGTGCACTCGACGACCTTGGCGCCGTCGACCTCCTCCTGCTCCGTGCCGGTGACCTCGGGCAGCTCGGCGATGCAGTCGCCTGCCTTGGCGGCAGCGGTCTCGTCCTTGTTGAAGTAGTTGCCGATCGCCGAGGCGACGCCGAACTTCAGGCCGGCGACGACGACGATCGCGAGGATCGCGCCGACGATGCCGAGGGCCTTCTTCGCACCGGACTTCTTCGCCTCCGGCTCGACCGGCTGCGGCGCGGTCGGCTGCGGCGCGGTCGGCTGCGGCGCGGCCGCTTGCGGCGTCTCGACGGCCGGCTGGGGTGGTGCGGCGTCGGGCGCGGGGGGCGGTGCGACCTGCTCTGACACGGGGGTTCCTTCCGAGGGGTTGATGAGCAGACGACACCATAACGATCATTGATTTCTGGTGCCGTCCCGCTCGCCTCGTCCGTTCAGCTATTTCCCAGCTTCGTACGCATGATCCAGTTCACACCGCAGGTTCAGCTCGTCGGGGTGGGGGTCGGCGTCACGGTCGGGTCTGCAGTGGGCTGACCGGTGGCCGTTCCGGTCGGCTCCGGCGTGCTGGTCGGCGTGCTGGTCGGCGTCGTGGTCGGCCCCGGCGTGGTGGTCGGCGCCGCGGGTGGCACAGGCACGCCCGGGGCGCGCGGCCCGAAGGGCGCCTGGCCCGGGCAGTACGGGTACGGCCGCAGCAGCGGGTTGGCGTACTCGTCGACGGGGCCTTGGCAGTCCGGATAACCGAGCCTGATCGGACTTCCGTTCTGGTCGAAGAGCCGGGCGTTCTCCACCAGCCGGCCCTCACTGTCGTAGACGAAGACGTCCCGGATCTGGCCGTACTGGCTGTCCACCGAGGTCTGGTCGTAGTAGTAGTCCGTGTAGCCGAGCCGGTTCTCCGCGTTGGCCAGCGCGGCGAGCGCGAAGGCCACCAGCACCAGGCTGCCGGTGTGCAGCGCCCAACGCGGCCAGCGGGTCAGCCGGGCGGAGCGGCGGCCGAGCCAGATGGAGGCGAGCACGAAGCCGACCAGCATGACCATGCCGGCGAGCAGTTCGCCACCGAAGCGGGGCAGCAGACCGTAGCTGCCACCGGTGGAAAGCACCGTGATCAGCATCGCCGCCAGGTAGCCGCGCAGCACCCACCAACCGGGGCGCAGCAACCGGAGGAAGTCGCTGGCCGTCGCGTACCCCAGGGGTGGGCCGAGCCGGGCGTCGATCTCGCGCAGCTGGCTGCGGACCCGGACCACCGCGGTGGCGACCTTCTGGTCGAGATTGCGCCCGCCGCCCGGGGCGGCGCCGGCCGCGGCGCGCAGCTCGGCGGCGTACGTCTCGGGCTCGCCCAGCCGCTCGACGAGGGTGCCCTCGGACTCGGCGGCGACCTCGGTGAGGTGGTCGGCAAGATCCTCGGTCAGTTCGTCGCGTTGCGTGGGCGGCAGGTCGGCCAGAGCGGCCCGGACCCGCGCCACGTAGTCGTTGATCTCCTGCCCCATGACGGTCATGCCGCCATCCCCCGATCGTCGAGCAGACTGTCCATGGTCGTGGCGAACGAGCGCCAGAGCTTGCCGGAGCGGGTCAACTGGTCACGCCCCGCGGCGTTGAGTGAGTAGTACTTGCGGTGCGGCCCGGATTCGCTCGGCACGACGTAGGTGGTGAGCAGGCCGGCGGCGAAGAGGCGGCGCAGCGTCCCGTAGACCGAGGCGTCGCCGACCTCCTCCAGGCCGGCCTCGCGAAGCCGGCGCAGGATGTCGTAGCCGTAGCCGTCCTCCTCCCGGAGCACGGCCAGGACGGCCAGATCGAGCACGCCCTTCAGCAACTGTGTGGTGTCCACGCACTGCACACTACTGTGTAATGCGAAGTACCGTCAACGAAACTCGCCCGCTCGCGCGATGATCAACACAAGATCGCCGATATCGGGGTTTCCTGATGACTCGGATGCCGCGATATCGGCGAGGTGGAGTCGATCAACCCCACCTAGTTCGACGCTGGCTGGAGACTCCAGGCGATGCCGTCGAGGATGTCGTGCTCCGAGGCGACCACCGACGGCATCCCGGACCGCTCCATGATCACGCGGAGCACCAGCGCGCCCGCGCCGATCACGTCGGCCCGGCCCGGGTGCATCACCGGGGTCGCCAACCGCTGCTCACGGGTCTGACCCAGCAGGTCCGCGGTCACCTGAGCCACCGCCTCGTACGACACCCGCGCGTGATGGATGCGCTCCGGGTCGTACTCCCGCAGGCCCTGCGCGATGGCGACCACGGTGGTGACCGACCCGGCGAGGCCGACCAGGGTGGCCGCCTCGCGGCCGGGCACCACGGCGAGCGCCCGGTCCACCGCAGCCGCGATGTCGGCCTGCGCGGCGGCGACCTGGTCGGGCGTCGGCGGGTCGCCGGGCAGGTGCCGCTCGGTCATCCGGACACAGCCGATGTCCACCGAGATCGCCGCACGCACCCCGGCGGCCCGGTCACCGACCACGAACTCGGTGGAACCGCCGCCGATGTCGACGACGAGGAACGGCTCCTTCGCGTCGGCCGGCAGCCCGCGCACCGCGCCGGTGAACGACAGCCGGGCCTCCTCGTCGCCGGTGACCACCTCGGGCGCGACGCCCAGGGTGCGCTGCACCATGTCCGTGAAGTCGGCGGCGTTGGCCGCGTCCCGCGAGGCCGAGGTGGCGCACATCCGGACCCGATCCGCACCCAGCTTCTCGATGTCGGCGGCGTACGACGCCAGCGCCACCCGGGTCCGTTCGATCGCCTCCGGTGCCAGCCGGCCGGTGCGGTCCACACCCTGGCCCAGCCGGACGATCTCCATCCGCCGGGTCAGGTCGACCAGCGGCGCCTGCGACCCGGCCGACTCCTCGGGCAGGTCGGCGACCAGCAGTCGGATCGAGTTGGTCCCGCAGTCGATGGCCGCCACACGCGTCGTCACGGCAGCAACCTTACGGCAGGGCGATCGGCCACCCGGCGGCTTGGCCGGGCGGCGGCGACCGACTCCAGACCCGGCGGTCCTGACTACAGGCGTAGCAGCATCCGGGTGTTGCCCAGCGTGTTCGGCTTGACCCGCTCCAGGTCCAGGAACTCCGCGACACCCTCGTCGTACGAGCGCAGCAGCTGCTCATACACCGGTTGCGGCACCGGTGCGCCGTCGATCGCCTGGAACCCGAACGCGCCGAAGAACTGCGTCTCGAAGGTGAGCACGAAGATCCGCGCCACGCCCAACTCCCGGGCAGCGTCGATCAGCTCGCCGACCAGACGGTGCCCGATCCGTCGGCCCCGGCAGGACGGATCCACCGCGACCGTACGGATCTCGGCCAGGTCCTCCCACATCACGTGCAGCGCACCGCAGCCCACCACGGCACCGTCCTCGGCCCGGACCGCTACCCGGAACTCCTGCACCTGCTCGTAGAGGGTGACGGTGGCCTTGCTCAGCAGCCGCCGATCGTCGGTGTAGGTGTCGACCAGCCGCCGGATGCCCCGCACATCCCCCGTACGGGCCCGCCGCACCAGAATCTGACTCTCGGGTGCCGAGGACCCGGCCTGCGCGCTCATTCGCCCGCCGGCACGTCCACGCACGGGCCGGCCGTCCACCAGGGCTCGACCAGCTCCAACGTCTCGTCGCCGAACGGGTTCACCCCGGGGCCCGCGCCCAACGCGTGCCCCAGGTGCACGTGCAGGCACTTCACCCGGCCCGGCATCCCGCCGGCCGAGATACCGGCGATCTCCGGCACCTCGCCGATCGCCTTTCGACGGGCGAGGTAGTCCTCGTGCGCGGCACGGTAGTGGGCGGCCAACTCGGGATCCGCCGTCAGCCGGTCCGCCATCTCCTTCATCAGCCCCGCCGACTCCAGTCGGCTGCACGCCGCGGTGGCCCGGGGGCAGGTCAGGTAGTAGAGCGTCGGAAACGGTGTGCCGTCGGCGAGGCGGGGGGTCGTCTCCACCACGTCCGGGAGGCCACACGGGCACCGGTGGGCGACCGCCCGGGTGCCACGGGGAGTCCGGCCGAGCTGCGCGGCCACCGCGGCCAGGTCGGCCTCGGTCGCCGGCTCCCGCTGCGGCAGGGGTACGGAATCCGCCGCCGACTCCGGCGGTGGTACGACAGTCACGGTGCCCATCTCTCCTGGTGCGCTGATCGGTGGATCACTTACCCGGCTGCTGGCTGTCCGCCGCCTGCACGCTCGACCAGAGCGTGTCGTACCAGGTCGCTGGCCCGGTCGGGGCGGCCGAACCGGCCGACTTCCCGGCATCCCGGGCGGCGCCCTCCGGGTCGTGCAGCACCACCATCATCTTCTCGCCCGGCCGGCCCATGAAGAACCGCTCCCGGGCCTTGGTCTCGATGAACGCCTTGTCGTTCCAGTTGGCGGCCTCGGCGGCGAGCTTGGCGATCTCCGCCTCCTGCACCGCCTGGGCCGCCTCCATCCGCTCGATGTCGGCCTGCTGGTCCAGGTAGACCCGGACCGGGTAGGTGTAGGCCAGGGCGAGCGCGATCAGGACCGCGAACAGCACCGTGGCCCGGCCGGTGAAGCGACGGGGGTTGGGTGCGGCGAGCCGCTTCACGGCACCACCGGCGGCGGTACGCCGAGCGGCGGCCGGACGATTCGCGGAACGGACGCCCTCGGCGCCCCGGGCCGCGCCCGGCGCCCGACCAGCGGCACCCCGCGGCTCGGCGCGTACGCCGGCCTCCCGGACCGATCCCCGCGTGGCGCGCCCGCCGCCCGGCCGACCGGACTGACCCGGCCGGCGGGCGGGACGCTGACCACCCGGTGTGCGGCGCTGCTGCATCGTCACACCCCTCCCCCGAGGCTTATGCGCGTCTCAGGCGGAACGGTAGCGCGGGAACGCGCCCGCACCAGCGTAGCGCGCCGCGTCGGCCAGCTCCTCCTCGATCCGGAGCAACTGGTTGTACTTGGCGACCCGGTCCGAACGGGCCGGTGCGCCGGTCTTGATCTGGCCGCAGCCGGTGGCCACCGCCAGGTCGGCGATGGTGGTGTCCTCGGTTTCACCGGAACGGTGGCTCATCATGCACTTGAAGCCGGCCCGGTGGGCCAGGTCCACGGCGTCCAGGGTCTCGGTCAGCGAACCGATCTGGTTGACCTTGACCAGCACCGCGTTGGCCGACTTCTCGGCGATACCGCGGGCGATGCGCTGCGGGTTGGTCACGAACAGGTCGTCACCGACGATCTGCACCCGGTCGCCGATCGAGGCGGTCAGCGTCTGCCAGCCACTCCAGTCGTCCTCCGCCAGCGGGTCCTCGATCGACACGATCGGGTACTCGTCGGCCAGCTTCGTGTAGTAGGTGCTCATGTCCTCGGCGGACTTCGCGGCACCCTCGAAGGTGTAGGTGCCGTTGTCGAAGAACTCCGTGGCCGCCACGTCGAGCGCGAACACGATGTCGGTGCCGAGCCGGTAGCCGGCCTTCTCGACCGCCTCGGCGATCAGGTCCAGGGCCGCCGCGTTGGTCGGCAGGTTCGGCGCGAAGCCACCCTCGTCGCCGAGCCCCGTCGACAGGCCCTTCTTCTTCAGCACCGACTTCAGCGCGTGGTAGACCTCCGCGCCCGAGCGCAGCGCCTCACGAAAGGTGGGCGCGCCGATCGGCGCGATCATGAATTCCTGGATGTCGACGTTCGAGTCGGCGTGCGCGCCACCGTTGAGGATGTTCATCATCGGCACCGGCAGGAGGTGCGCGTTCGGGCCGCCCAGGTAACGGAAGAGGCTCAGCTCGGCGCTGCCGGCAGCGGCCTTCGCCACCGCGAGCGAGACCCCGAGGATGGCGTTCGCGCCCAGCTCCGACTTGCTGTCGGTGCCATCGATGTCGAGCATCTTCTGGTCGATCAGCCGCTGCTCGCTGGCCTCGTACCCGATGATCTGGTCGACGATCTTGTCTTCGACGTTGGAGACCGCCTTCTCCACGCCCTTGCCCTGGTAGCGGTCGGCGTCACCGTCGCGCAGCTCGATCGCCTCGAAGGCGCCGGTGGAGGCGCCGGAGGGCACGGCGGCGCGGGCGACCGTGCCGTCGTCCAGACCGACCTCGACCTCGACCGTCGGGTTGCCCCGCGAGTCGAGAATCTCCCGGGCGACGATTCCCTCGATGGTTGCCACTAAGTCGCTCCTCGTTGTTGTGATCCGGTCCGTGGGTGGGCCGCGACGGTGCGGCTGAGGCAGGTGTTGAACGCAGCGTATCGGGCGGCGCGAACGGGCACGGCGTCGCCCGCGCACCCGAGTCGCCCCGCACTGACGGACATTCCCGGATTTCCGGGCGTCAACCGGCAACGGGTTTGCGCTGCGCGGACCAGATCCACCAGGCTGGTCGCCATGCCCGCCGCCTCGACCACCCTCCGCATGCTCGCCGTGTCGGTCATCGCGTCGCTCACCGTCACCGGCTGTCAGACATTCGAGGACGCCGGAGTCGCCATGGGTCGCTCGGAACTCGTCAACGACATCGCCGCCCGGCTCGACCGGGCGCTGGAGTTGACCTACTCGGCCGACTACCAGCTCCCCGGCGGCCAGAGCGCCGCCATCGCGCAGGCGCAGGACCCGGCCCGCTCCGCGTACACCTACCCGGGCGGGCGACTCACCGTCACCCCGGAGGCCATCACCCGGTGTACGACGACCGGCGCCCGCCCCGAGTGCACGCTGGTCGCCCCACCCACCCCGGGCAGCAAGCCCACCGTGACGCTCTTCGGCGAGGCCAATCGGCAGGGCCTCGTCACCCCCCCGGTGGTGGTCGGGCTTCTGAGCGCCGCCGCACTCGATCCGCAGGCGGTCATCAAGCAGAGCGACACCACCGTCGCCGGGCGCCACGCGACCTGCGTCGAGGTGCAGAGTTCGTCCGGCGACTTCACCGCCTGCGTGACCACCGAGGGCGTGCTCGGCAGCTTCACCGGGCCGGTCGACGGCAAGCCGATGGAGTTGGCGTTGAGCAGCTACTCCGCAACGGTCGACAACAGCGCGTTCGACCCGCCCGCCGACGCCGGTGTCGTGGACCGCCGCCCCGGCGGCTCGTGACCGGCCCAACGGCCGAGCCGGTGGTCGACGGCCAGAAGCTGACCAAGGCTCAGTGGTTCGGCGTGGATGCGCTGCCGGCGGAGCTGCCGCCCGCGTACTCCATCTCGCGCTGCCTGATCGACGCGACGGTGACCGCCGGACGGCGCTGACCGCCGCGATCGCCACCGGCCGTGACGTCCGCGGCCACGACCGGCGGGCGGCGCGTCAGACGCCGAGCAGGGTGCGTAGGTGGCGCGGGGGCGGGCAGTCGTGGGCGAGCATCGCGTCGTGCCAGTCGCGGACCGACACGCCCTCCGGACGGGCGGCGGCGATCTCGGCGACCTCGCTGTAACCCACGAAGTAGGTCGAGAGCTGCGTGGAGGTGAGCTGCGCCCGGCGCCACTTGCCGGCCGCCTCGCCCTCCTCCTGGAAGCCGCGCCCGGTCATTAACGCCATCGCCTCGGCCTCGGGCAGGTCCTCGGCGTGCACCAACTGGTCGAGCAACGCGTTGATGGTCATCCGTAGTTGCATCTTGAGCTGCTGCAACCGCACCGGCAGGCCGCCATAGCCGAGCCCCACCATCAGCTCCTCCGCGTACACCGCCCAGCCCTCGATGAACGGGCCGGACTCGGCCAGCGCCCGGACCCGGGTGCCACCGACGTAGCGACGGGCGTGGGCGAGCTGGAGGAAGTGCCCCGGCATCGCCTCGTGCACCGTCAGATTGCGGATCATGTGGTCGTTGTATTCGCGGTAGAACGACTCGACCCGATGCGCCGGCCAGTCGGAAGGGGTGGGCGCGATGCAGTAGAAGGTGGGCACGGTCGCGGTTTCCAACGGGCCGGGCGCGTCGCAGTACGCCACCGCGACGCCCCGGGCGAACTCCGGCATCTCCTGGACCACGCACCGGTCGTCGACCAGGGTGACCAGGTCGTACGTGCGGACGAAGTCGGTTGCCTCGTCCAGGGTCACCCCGGCCAGCTCGACGATGGTCCCGTCGTTCGGGTGCTCGGCGGCGAGCACGTCCAGCGCCCGGCGTACGGCCGCGTCGTCGGCCGGGCCGCCGACCAGCTCGACGGCCGCCTCGCGAATCTCCGCGGTGACCCGGTCCAGGTTGGCCCAGGCGCGGCGCTGGATCTCGGCGGCGCCCAGTTCGGTGTCCAGCGTGTGCCAGAGCCGAGCCTCCCAACGGCGCCGGCCCAGTCGCGGGTCACGGCCGGGGCCGGCGTCGGCGGCCAGGCCGACACGCAGCCAGGCGACGAACTCCTCCAGCGCGGCGATCGCCGCGGTCGCCGCCGGCTCGACCCGGTCCAGGGTGCTCGGCGCCTGCGCGAGCAACGCCGGCAGCTCGTCGCGGATCAGCGCAGCCGTGCCAGTGAACTGCCCGACCGCCGTCTCCGCATGGATCCGCGGCATGTCCCGCAGCGTCGCGCGAGCGGTGGCGAGAGCATCCGGTACGGCGGCGAGCCGGCCGGCGAGCTGGGTCAGCCGCACCTCCGGCGGGGCGTACGAGCGGGCCAGCAGCGGGTGCAGCAGCGGGCCGGGGTTGTGGCGTAGCGGGTCCCACTCGTGCGACCGGATCTCGGTCAGCTCGAACAGCTCCCGATCCACGAAGGAGCTGAGCAGCGCGTGGTCGACCTGCTCGTCGACGTCGAGCGAGTCCGGGTCCAACTCGGACAGCGCGTTGGCCGCGTCGGAGAGCATCGCCCGATCGGAGGCCACACCATCGGCGGACAAATCGGGAAGCCGGTCGTCGAACCGATGATCCCCCGCAGCGGTAGCAACCCCCGGCCGCGACTCCAGTAAAGCCTCGACAACCCGCTCAGCCAGCACCCCAAACGCTTCCACCCGGCCCACCCTACCGACCGCTGGATCCCCGCACGCTGGGGTTGATCAAGAGGTTTGCGTCAGTTCCCCGCCGGATCCTGACGCGAACCTCTTGATCAACTCGGGTCGGGGGGTGCGGGGTGGGCTTCGGCGGCGCGGATCGCCTCGGCGTAGGCGAGGGTGGTGCGGCGGAGGGCCGCCTCGGGGTCGATTCCCGCCTGGCGGGCTGTCGCGACCGTGGTCAGGAGGCTGGCGCCCAGTCGTGCTTCGGCGTCTACCTGGGTATCGGCAAGTGGCGGCGGGACCGCCAGACCGATGCGGGCGGCGCGGTCCAGAATCTTCGCGGCCAGGGCCAGTGCGGGCTGGCTCAGTGCCACGCCGTCCAGCACCGAGTTACGCGCCTTCTCCGCGCGCTTGATCCGCTCCCAGTTCTCGGTGATCTCTTCCAGAGTGCCCGCCTCCGCACCGGCGAAGACGTGCGGGTTACGCCGGATCATCTTGTCGACCAGGCCACCCGCCACGTCGTCGATGGTCCACCGCTCGTCCTCGGGCAACTCCTCGGCGAGCCGCGCGTGCAACACCACCTGCAGCAACACGTCGCCCAACTCTTCGCGTAGCGCGTCGGTGTCGTCGGCACTGATCGCGTCGTACGCCTCGTAGCTCTCCTCCAGCAGGTAACCGGCGAGGCTGCGGTGTGTCTGCGCCCGCTTCCACGGGTCGCCTCCCGGCGAGGCCAGCCGGTCCAGCACGGCCACCGCGTCGAGCAGCCGCGCGCCCGGCGGATCCCACGAGCCGTACATCAGCTCCATCTCGGCCAGCCCTGGCTCCCGGGCCAGCCGCAGACCCAACTCCCGGGCCAGCGCCTCGTCGCCCGCCGGGCCAGCCAGCCAGACCGCCGTGCCGTGCGCCGCGACCGTGTCCAGCAGCGGCTGCGTCGCCGGGCCGTCCACCACGATGACCTCAGCGCCCGCCTGGCGCACGGCCGTGACAAGCTCACTCTCCGCGCCGGTCAGCACCGGGTGCTGCCGTACGACGTCCCAGGCTGCGGAGGTCAGCAGACCGGCGGGCAGCCGGGGCGAGGTGACCAGGAGGACGATCCGTGCCGTCATGCTCAGCTGGCCGTGCCCTCGTCGTCCTGGGGCGTGCCCTCGGCGTCCGGGGCGTCACTCGACCGCAGCGGCTCCGGAGTGGAGATGTCGGTGACCGGGCCGGCCTCGTTGATGTACGGGAGCGAGTAGAAGACCAGCGACTGGCCGGTGCTCACCACCGACGGCACCCCGATCGCCCGGTAGCGCGGGTTGATCGAGACGTCCGCCTTGGTCGCTTCCTCCTCCAGCGCGGTGCTGAGCGCGGTGGCGGCGCGGACGAAGCCGCCGTCACCGAACGCGCGGCGGACGTCGGCCACCGACATCCCGCCCTGGATCGCGCCGGTCTTGGCGAGGGCCTGGTAGACGGCCATCATCGAGTCGTCGCTCAGGTCGGCCGGCGGAAGCTGCTGGTTGAGCACCTGGAGCAGGTCGATCCACTCGCCCCAGAGCTTGGCGTACTCGGTGCTGGCCGGCACCCGCAGGTTCTGCTCCAACTGCTGCGGGGTCACCTCGTCGGGCACCTGGAGGTTCTTCGCCGCCGCGACCCGCTTGCCCAGCTCCAGGCTGACCAGCAGGTTCACCACGTCCTGCCGGGTGACGGCGGAGCGCAGCTGCTCCGGTGAGGGCGTCGCGCTGGCCTGGCTGGCCTCCTGCCGGACCGCGTCGCCGAACTTCGCCTGCACGTCGGAGTAGATCTCGTCGACCCGCTCCAGCGAGTAGGTGGTGTCACCGACGTACGCGGCGACGTCCGGTGCGGACTTGCCGCAGGCAGCGAGGGAGAGGACACCCAGGGCCGCGACGCTGGCGGCGGCGATCACACGGCGAGCACGCATGCCCGCCACTCTCTCATGCCCTCTCCCGTGCTGTGACGGCCCCCACCTCACCCTGACCCCCACCTCACCCCGCCGCGACGGCCAGCGGGGCGGGGGCCCCCAGCACATCGGAGAGCAGTTGGGCGCACCACTGCAGCAGCGCCTGGTCACGCAGCGGCTCGCCGCCGATCCGACGGGTGCTCGGCCGGGGCACGCTGACCTGGTCGTTGGCCTGCTTGTAGACCGCGTCCGGGTGGTAGCGCTTCAGCCGTAGCTGCTTGGAGTCGGGCAGCGGCAGCGGCCCGAACCGCACGTGCTTGCCCTGCATGGTCACGTCGGTCAGGCCGTACCGGCGGGCCAGCAGGCGGAACCGGGCCACCTCCACCAGGTTCTGCACCGGGGCGGGAGGCTCGCCGTACCGGTCGGTCATCTCGGCGATCACCTCGTGCAGCCGCTCCTCGTCGCGCGCCTCGGCGAGCTTGCGGTACATCTCCAGGCGCAGCCGCTCCACGCTCACGTAGTCGTGCGGCAGGTGCGCGTCGATCGGCAGGTCGATCTTGACGTCGGGCTCCTCCTCCGACCGCTCACCCTTGAACGCGGAGACCGCCTCGCCGACCATCCGCACGTACAGGTCGAAGCCGACGCCCTCGATGTGCCCGGACTGCTCGCCGCCGAGCAGGTTGCCGGCGCCCCGGATCTCCAGGTCCTTCATCGCCACGTACATGCCGGCACCCAGCTCGGTGTGCTGCGCGATGGTCGCCAACCGCTCGTGGGCGTGCTCGGTGAGCGGCTTCTCCGGCGGATAGAGGAAGTACGCGTACGCCCGCTCACGGCCTCGGCCGACCCGGCCGCGGATCTGGTGCAGCTGGGCCAGACCGAGCAGGTCGGCCCGCTCCACGATCAGCGTGTTGGCGTTCGGGATGTCGATGCCCGACTCGACGATCGTGGTGCAGACCAGAACGTCGAACTCCTTCTCCCAGAAGCCGACCATGACCTTCTCCAGGGCTTCCTCGCCCATCTGCCCGTGCGCCACCGCGACCCGCGCCTCGGGCACCAGCTCCCGCAACCGCCGCGCCGCACGGTCGATCGACTCGACCCGGTTGTGCAGGTAGAAGACCTGCCCGTCGCGAAGCAACTCGCGGTGGATGGACGCGGCCACCTGCCGGTCGTCCTGCGCGCCGACGAAGGTGAGCACCGGGTGCCGCTCCTCCGGCGGGGTGGCGATGGTGGACATCTCCCGGATGCCGGTGATCGCCATCTCCAGGGTCCGTGGGATCGGGGTGGCCGACATGCTGAGCACGTCGACCGACGCGCGCAGCGTCTTCAGGTGCTCCTTGTGCTCGACACCGAACCGCTGCTCCTCGTCCACGACCACCAGACCCAGCTGCTTGAACCGGGTGGCGGTCTGGAGCAGCCGATGGGTGCCGATGACGATGTCGACGGTGCCGTCGGCGACCATCTCCAGCGTCCGCTCGGTCTCCTTCGGCGTCTGGAACCGGGACAGCTGCCGGATCTGGACCGGGAACTGGCTCATCCGCTCGGCGAACGTGTTGTAGTGCTGCTGCACCAGCAACGTGGTCGGCACCAGCACCGCCACCTGCTTGCCGTCCTGCACCGCCTTGAACGCCGCCCGGACCGCGATCTCGGTCTTGCCGTAGCCGACGTCGCCGCAGATCAGCCGGTCCATCGGGACGGTCTGCTCCATGTCCCGCTTGACCTCGTCGATCGCGGCGAGCTGGTCCGGTGTCTCCTGCCAGGGGAAGGCGTCCTCCAGCTCCCGCTGCCACGGGGTGTCCGGACCGAACGAGTGGCCCTTCGACGCCTTGCGGGCGGCGTACAGCTGGATCAGTTGCGCGGCGATCTCCCGGACCGCCTTACGGGCCCGAGCCTTGGACTTCTGCCAGTCCGAGCCACCCATCTTGTGCAGGGTCGGCTGCTCGCCGCCCACGTAGCGGGAGAGCTGGTCGAGCTGGTCGGTCGGGACGAAGAGTCGGTCGCCGGGCTGGCCCCGCTTGCTGGCCGCGTACTCGATGACCAGGTATTCGCGGCTGGCGCCGTTGACCGTGCGCTGCACCAGCTCCACGTACCGGCCGATGCCGTGCTGCTCGTGCACCACGTGGTCGCCGGCTTTCAGCTCCAGCGGGTCGATGGTGTTGCGCCGCCGGCTCGGCATCTTGCGCATGTCCCGGGTCGAGGTGCCTCGACCGCCGGTCACGTCGTTGCCGGTGAGCAGCACGAAGCGGGACGCCTCGTCGACGAACCCGCTGCTCAGCGCACCACAGGTGACCACCAGCTCGCCCGGTGCGGGCGCTGTCGGCACCTCGTCGGTGAGCCGGGCGCCCAGGCCGGCGTCGCGCAGCACCTCCACTGCCCGCTGGGCAGGGCCGTGCCCCTCGAAGACCAACGCGATCGACCAGCCCTCGCCGGCCCAGCGCTTGAGGTCGTCGACCACCCGCGTGGTCTCGCCGTGGTAGAGCGGGGCCGGCTGAGCGGACAGGGTCACCGCGATGGCGTCGTCCGGGGTGACGGCGGTCTGCTCCGGCGCGTCCTCCCAGGGCTGCCGCGTCTCGGCCGTCTCCGCCTCGACGAGGCCGAACGGGGACAGCGTCCACCACGGCTGACCGAGCTTGCCGGCGGTGGCGCGGACCTCGCCCAGGGTGCGGAAGGCGGCAGCGCCGACGTCCACCGGGGCTTGGCCGCCGACCGCGGCGGCGGCCCAGCTGGCCTGAAGGAACTCCTCCGAGGTACGCACCAGATCGTGCGCCCTCGTGCGGATCCGCTCGGGGTCGCAGAGCAGCACATGGGTGCCGGCCGGCATGGCGTCCAGCAGCAGCTCCAGCGAGTCGGGGCCGACCAGCACCGGTGCCAGCGACTCCATCCCCTCCACCGGGATGCCCTCGGCCAGCTTGTCCAGGATCTCGGCCAGCTCGGGGTGCTGCTCGGCGAGCGCGGCGGCCCGGTCGCGGACCGGCTGGGTGAGCAACAGCTCACGGCAGGGCGGTGCCCAGAGCAGCGGAACCTGCTCGATGGTCCGCTGGTCGGCGACGGCGAAGGTGCGAATCTCCTCCACCTCGTCGCCCCAGAACTCGACCCGGGACGGGTGCTCGTCGGTGGGCGGGAAGACGTCCAGGATGCCGCCACGCACCGCGAACTCGCCGCGCTTGGTGACCAGGTCGACCCGGGCGTACGCCATGTCGATCAACCGGCGGGCGACCTCCTCCAGGTCGGCCTCCTCGCCCGCGGCGAGCTGCACCGGCTCCAGGTCGCCGAGCCCCTTGAGCTGCGGTTGGAGCAGCGAGCGGACCGGAGCCACGACCACCCGCAGCGGACCGGTGCTGCCGTGCGCGTCGGCCGAGTCAGGGTGCGCCAGCCGGCGCAGCACGGCCAGCCTGCGGCCCACCGTGTCCGAGCGTGGGGAGAGCCGCTCGTGGGGCAGCGTCTCCCAGGAGGGGAAGACCACCACCTGCTCCGCCGGGAGCAACCCGCCCAGAGCGGCGGCCAGGTCATCGGCCTCACGGGTGGTGGCGGTCACCGCCAGCACCGGCCGCCCGGCCCCGCCCCCGTTCTTGCCGTTGCCGGTGCCGTCGGGGTCGGCCGCGACGGCGGCCACCGCGAACGGGCGCAGCGCCGCCGGGGCGGTGATGTCGAGGCCGTCGACCTGGGCGGCACCGGAGCGCGCCAGGTCACGCGCCCGGGCCAGCCCCGGGTCGGCCAGGGCGGCGGAGAACAGTCCGGTGAGCAAGGGAATCCTTCCAGGGGAGTCGACGCACACGACGGCGGCCCCTCGTCCAGTCGGACGGGGGGTGCACGACAACCAGCCTATCCCCGCCCACCGACACGCACCCCCTTCCGCGCAGGTCCGCGTCGCATCGCGCCCACCCCGCCCAACTACCCGCCCCCGACCTGTCCGCTCCGCCGCCAGGCCGCCCCGCCCGGCCTGCCCGCCCGCCGCCGGGCCGCCTCGCCCGGCCTGCCTGCCCGCCCCGCCTGCCCACCCCGCCCCCGGACCGCCCCGCCCGGCCTGCCCGCCCGCCTGCCCGCTCCACCGCCGGGCCGCCCCGCCCGGCCTGCCCGCCCGCCCCGCCCACCGGAACAAGATCGGCGCAACTTCCCGGAAACTGCTGCTTCCGGGACGCGGGAGGCAGCAGTTTCCCCGATGTTGTGTGGATCTTGGTCCGGTGGGCGGGAGAACAGCGGCTCCCCTGACGATGTGCGGATCTTGTCGGCGTGCGGGTGCCCGCGGAGGCCGGAGGCCAGCCGGCTCGACCCCGCCGAGCGCACACGTAACCGCCCCGAAGGGGCGGTCGCACTGCCGCCAGCGGGCACCGTCCGTCAAGATCGCGCTCGATCCAGGATGTAGTGGCCTCGGAGCCGGCGGATCGCACTCTTTCCTGGATCGAGCGCGATCTCCCCCGGTTAGCGCGATCTGGCGGGCTCGAGGACGCGGACCGCAGGCGACAGCGCGGTCGGGCGAGCACCGACCGGGCCGTGGCGACGGGACCCGGGGCGACCCGGACCAGGGGCGACCCGACCAGGGGCGTTCGGGCGAGCACCGACCGGACCCGGGGCGGTCGGACCCGTGGCGGCCGGACCCGTGGCGGCCCGACCAGGAGCGGACCGACCAGGAGCGACCCGACCAGGAGCGACCCGACCCGCGGCGACCGGACCAGGGGCGGTCGGACCAGGGGCGGTCGGACCAGGGGCGGTCGGACCAGGGGCGGTTGGGCCAGGGGCGACCCGATCAGGGGCGACCGGACCCGGGCGTGGATCTTGACGATGGCTGGGCTTCGTGGTCGGGTGTCGGGATGGGTGAGCAGTGGCGGGCACAGTTCGACGCGGAGGTGAGCTTCGCCAACGGCGGCGGGCTGCGCACCGAGGGATTCCGGCTGGACATTCCGGGGCAGCAGATCACCGACGACGACCTGGCGGCGTTGTTCGTCCGGCATCTCGGGCTGTTGATGGTCGCCGACGTCCGGATCGGCGCAAAGACGATCATCGAGGAGCCGCACAAGGGCGGCCGGGGCGTCGTCGGCGGCGGCTCCGGCACCGGTCGTCGGCTGGTCGAGTTGAGCCATGTGATCAGCGACGGGATGACCACCCTGCCCGGCTGGCCGGGGCCGCGGATCGACGATTGGCTGACCTTCGCGGCGTCCCGGGCGAACTATGCGCCGGGCACCGAGTTCCACGTTGCCCGGATCGACATGATCGCCAACACCGGCACGTACGTGGACACTCCCGCCCATCGCTGGGCCGGCGGCGACGACCTGACCGGGGTGTCGCTGGACCGGCTCGCCGACCTACCCGGGGTGGTGGTGCGGGTGCCGGCCGACACCCGGGCCGTGGACCGGTTGATGCTGGCACCGTACGAGGTGGCCGGGCGCGCGGTGCTGCTGCACACCGGGTGGGATGAGCACTTCGGCACCGAGCGGTACGGCGCGCCGGAAGCGCCGTACCTCACCGGGGACGCCGCCCAGGCGTTGGCCGACGCCGGTGCGGCTCTGGTCGGCATCGACTCGATCAACATCGACGACATGAGCCCGGCGGCCGGAGGCGTACGCCCCGCGCACAGCACACTGCTCGCCGCCGGCATCCCCATCGTGGAGCACCTGACCGGCCTGGACGCGCTGCCGCCGAGCGGGTTCCGGTTCACCGCGGCCCCACCGATGGTGGCCGGCATGGGCACCTTCCCGGTCCGCGCCTTCGCCGTCGTCGGCGCCTGAGCACCCTCAGTACCGCACCGCGATCCGGCGCTCGACGGCGTCGACCCGGATCTCCCCTCCGTACGGGATGATCAGCTGTGGGTCGGTGTGGCCGAGGTCGACGTCGAAGACCACCACCGCGTCCGGGTTGTACGACGCCAGCGCGCGGGTGATCGCCTCCCGCTGAGCCTCGCACCAGGCCAGCCGTTCCGGCACCGACAGCGGCTTGTCGAAGTGCCACGCCTTGGGGCGGCCGACGACGATCGCCGGGAAGGCGGCGAGCAGGCCCCGCTCCCCCATGTTCCGCACGATCCGGAACACCTCCTGGGCGCTGGGCATCTCCTGGGAGGTCTCGAAGATCAGCACGGATCCGGCCAACTCGTCGGCGGTTGGCACCCGGTCGGTGGCCATCAGCCAGTGCAGGATCTCCAGGCAGCCGCCCCAGGTGCGCCCCCGCACCACCCGCGCCGGCCCCTGCCAGCGCCAACCCTCGCCGGGCAGCATCTCCGGCTCATGGGCCAACGTCTCCGGCTCGGTCCAGGGGTTCGGCCGGTCACCCCATTCGGGCGCGGGCGTCAACTCGTACCAGTCGGTGGTGAAGAGGGCGGCGCGCAGCGAGTCGAAGGTCAGCGCGTGCGGCGAGCCGGGCCGGCCGATGTGCACCAGCACCGACCCACCGTGGTACGCGACGATGCCCAGCCGGTACAGGTGGTTGAGCACGTTGGTGTTGTCGGAGTAGCCGAAGTAGGGCTTGGGGTTGGCGCGCAGCACGTCGTCGTCGAGGTACGGAGTGACCGTGATCAGGTCGTTCCCGCCGACCGTGGCGAGCACCGCCGTGATGCTCGGGTCGGCGAAGGCTGCGGTCAGGTCTCGGGCGCGGTCGCGCGGGTCCGCCCCCAGGACCCGGGTGGTCGGATACTCCACCGGCTCCAGGCCGAACTCCTCGCGCAGCCGGCGCAGCCCCAACTCGTACACGTGGGGGAAGATCGCCGGCAGGCCGGCGGAGGGCGACACGATGGCGACCCGGTCGCCCGGCTTCGGCTTGGTGGGATATCGCGGCACGTCCATGATCAGACGGTAGTGGTCGGTGCCAGCGAATTACCGCCCGGCGAAACGCCGCAAGCAGGGCGAATACCGCCCTAGGCTGGCCTGGTGGACGAGGCGCCGGAGGTCGGGGTACGCGACTCCCTGCCCCGCACCGCCGGCCTGCTGCTCGGCACCCTGGTGTTGGCTGCCGCGTTCATCGCCGCCTACGTCGGCGCGCTGCACCAGCCCAACCCCCGCGATGTGCCGGTCGGTGTGGCGATGGGCGACCAGCCCGCGCGCACCGTCCTGGCCGCCGTCCGCGAGCGCACCCACAAGATCAAGCCCATCGAGTACGACGACCCGGGCGCTGCCGACGACGGCCTGACCAGCCGTGAGGTGTACGCGGTGCTCGGCTCCGCGCCCGACGGCGGGCTCGTCCTGACCACCGCCAGCGCCAGCGCCCCGGCCGCCACCGACCTGGTCATCCAGGTGCTCACCAGCGCCGCCCAGCAGGCCGGTATGCCGCTGCGGGTGACCGATGAGGTGCCGGTGGCCGGCAGCGACCCGCGCGGACTGGTGCCGTTCTACCTGGCCATCGGGTACGTCCTCGGCGGTTATCTGGCCTCGACCGTGCTCGGCATCTCCGTCGGCACCGCCCCGCGCACCCTGCGCCGCGCCGGCCTGCGGATCGGCGCGCTCGCGGTGTACAGCGTGGTGCTCGGCATCGTCGGCGCGGTGATCGTCGGGCCGGTGCTGGACGTCTGGGATCACGACGTCCCGGCCATCGCCGGCACCGGCATGCTGGCCGTCTTCGCCGCCGCGATGGTCGCCGCAGCGGTTCAGGGCTGGCTGGGCGTGCTCGGTACCGGGCTGGTCATCCTGCTGCTGGTCGTGCTCGGCAACCCGGGCTCCGGCGGCATCTACGCCCCCGAGTTCCTGCCCACCTGGCTGCGCGGGATGCACCGGTGGAACGTGCCCGGGCTCGCCACCGACCTGATCAAGTCGGCGGTGTACTTCGACCGGCGCTCGATCGGCTGGCCGGTGACCGGGCTCGCGCTCTGGGCGGCGCTGGGCCTGGTGGCGTTGCTCGGCGCGACTCTGGTCCGCGGCCGTCGTGCGCCCGCCCGCCGGGAGACCTGAGCTGATCTCCGAGGTGTTCCGCGTCACGGCGCGCCATCGGGAGAGCCCCTCCTGCCACCCGGCCCCGCGCGGATACGATCCAGGGAGTCGGACAGCGCTGTCCTTCGTACTCACGTAAGGAGCGCATCGTGACCGACCAGCATGACCACGACGGCCCGGACGCCGCACTGCGCGCCGACATCCGCCGGCTCGGCACCCTGCTCGGGCAGACCCTGGCCCGCCAGGAGGGTCGCCCGCTGCTCGACCTCGTCGAGGAGATCCGCGCCCAGGTGCGCACCGACGCCCCGGCTGCCGCCCAGCGCCTCGGCGGGCTGGACGTGACCACCGGCACGAAGCTGGCCCGCGCCTTCTCCACCTACTTCCACCTGGCCAACATCACCGAGCAGGTGCACCGCGCGCGGGACCTGCGCCGCCGCCGCGCCGTGCAGGGCGGCTGGCTGGACCAGGCGGCCAAGATGATCGCCGAGCGCGGGGTGCCGGCCGAGGAGATCGCCAACGCGGCCCGTCGGCTGGCGGTCCGGCCCGTCTTCACCGCCCACCCGACCGAGGCGGCCCGCCGCTCGATCCTGTCCAAGCTGCGGGCAATCGCCGACGAGTTGGACACCGAGACCGCCAACGCGATCCTCTACGGCGCCAGCGACGAGGGCCCGGCGAACCGCCGGCTGGCCGAACTGCTGGACCTGATGTGGCAGACCGACGAGCTGCGACTGGACCGGCCGGACCCGACCGACGAGGCCCGCAACGCCATCTACTACCTGCGCGACCTGTACGCCGAGGCCGCCCCCCAGGTGCTCGACGACCTGGCCGACACGTTGCGCACGCTCGGCGTGGAAACCTCGCCGACGGCCCGCCCGCTGAGCTTCGGCACCTGGATCGGCGGCGACCGGGACGGCAACCCGTTCGTCACCCCGGCGGTGACCCGTGACGTGCTGGCCATCCAGCACGAGCACGGCATCGCGGCCACCGAGAAGGCGATGGACCACCTGATCAACGAGGTCTCGGTCTCCCGCCGGCTGCGCGGGGTGTCGCTGGACCTCTCCGCCAGCCTCGCCACCGACCTGGACGCGCTGCCCGAGGTCGCGCTCCGGTTCCGCAGGGTCAACGCGGAGGAGCCGTACCGGCTCAAGGCACGCTGCGTGAAGGCGAAGCTCGCCAACACCCGGCAGAGGTTGCGCCAGGGCACCGCGCACGTGCCGGGCCGGGACTACCGGGGCTCCGCCGAGCTGATCGCCGACCTGGATCTGCTGCGCGCCTCGCTGGCCCGCAACGCTGGGCAGCTCACCGCCGTCGGCCGGCTGGCCTCCACCATCCGTACGGTCTCCGCGTTCGGCCTGCACCTGGCCACCATGGACGTACGGGAGCACGCCGAGGCGCACCACACGGTGCTCGCCCAGCTCTACGAGGCCGTCGGTGAGGTCTCCGACTACCCGGCGCTGAGCCGGCTGGAGCGCACCAAACTGCTCGCCGACGAGCTGACCGGCCGCCGTCCGCTGTCCACGGTGGACACCGCGTTGTCCGAGCCGGCCCGCAAGACGTTCGACGTGTTCAGCACCATCCGGGAGGCACAGGACCGGTTCGGCACCGAGGTCATCGAGTCGTACATCATCTCGATGACCCTGGGCGTCGACGACGTGCTGGCCGCGGTGGTGCTGGCCCGCGAGGCCGGCCTGGTGGACGTGCACAGTGGGCGGGCCCGGGTCGGGTTCGTGCCGCTGTTGGAGACCCCGGCCGAGCTGAACGCCGGTGGCGAAATGCTCGACGAGCTGCTGTCGCTGCCCGCGTATCGCGCGCTGGTGACCGCCCGAGGCGACGTGCAGGAGGTCATGCTCGGCTACTCCGACTCGAACAAGGAGGCCGGGATCACCACCAGCCAGTGGTCGATCCACCGGGCGCAGCGCGCCCTGCGCGACGTGGCCGCCCGACACGGCGTACACCTGCGGCTGTTCCATGGTCGAGGCGGCACGGTCGGGCGCGGCGGCGGGCCGACGCACGAGGCGATCCTGGCCCAGCCGTACGGCACGCTGGACGGCGCGATCAAGGTGACCGAGCAGGGTGAGGTGATCTCCGACAAGTACACCCTGCCCTCACTGGCCCGGGAGAACCTGGAGCTCACCCTCGCCGCCGTGCTCCAGGCGACCCTGCTGCACACCGCACCTCGGCAGCCGGCCGAGATGTTGGAACGCTGGGACGCGACGATGGACGTGGTCTCCGAATCGGCGTACCAGTCCTACCGGTCGCTCGTCGAGGACCCGGACCTGCCGGCGTACTTCTGGGCGTCCACCCCCACCGAACTGCTCGGCGCACTGAACATCGGCTCCCGGCCGGCGAAGCGCCCGAACACCGGCGCGGGCCTGTCCGGTCTGCGGGCCATTCCGTGGGTGTTCGGGTGGACGCAGACCCGGCAGATCGTGCCGGGCTGGTTCGGCGTCGGCTCCGGGCTGGCCGCCGCCCGTGAGGCCGGGCTGGCGGACGTGCTGGCCGAGATGCACCGCAACTGGCACTTCTTCCGCACGTTCCTGTCGAACGTCGAGATGATGGTGACCAAGACCGACTTGAGCATCGCCCGCCGGTACGTCGAGACGCTGGTGCCGGAGAAGCTGCACCCGATCTTCGAGCAGATCGAGCGGGAGTACGAGCTGACCAAGCGGGAGGTGCTGGCCGTGACCGCCTCGCCCGCCCTGCTGGAAAACTCGCCGGTGCTCCAGCGCACCCTGGCCGTGCGGGACACCTACCTGGAGCCGCTGCACCACCTCCAGGTGGCGCTGCTGCGGCAGTACCGGGAGTCGGGTGCCGCCGGACGGGCGGTGGCCACCGCGCCGGGCGGCCGACGTGCCCCGAGCGACGGCACCGCCCTGGAGCGGGCACTGCTCACCACGGTGAACGGCATCGCCGCCGGGATGCGCAACACCGGCTGATCAGCGGAACGGAAAACAGGCCCCGGTCACTACGACCGGGGCCTGTTTTCGCAGGTCGTTCAGCGACGATCAGAAGTCGCCGCCACCGAAGTCACCACCACCGAAGTCCCCGCCACCAAAGCCACCGCCACCGAAGTCACCACCGCCAAAGTCACCACCGGCGTAGTCGCCACCGCCGAAGTCCCCGCCGCCGTCACCACCCTGGTCGCCGCCGCCGAAGTCCTGGTCGCCGCCGTCCCCGCCCTGATCGACGCCGTCGCCGAAGCCCTCCTGGTAGCCCTCGTCGTAGCCGTACCCGGGGTCGGCGAAGGCGGGCGAGAACAGCGCGTCGGCGATCAGGATGCCGCCGAGCACCCCGGCGCCGGCGCCCAGCGCCGTCTTCCACCACGGCGTCGAATACCAGCCGGCCGGCACCGGCCGGCCCTGATAACGCCCACCGGGGTAGTAGTAGGGCGTCTCCCGGCCGGGTTGCGGGCCAGCCCGGAAGGTCTGCCCCTGCACGTCGACCTCGCGCTCCTTGGTGAGCTGCCCCACGCCGCGGGCGGCGGCCAACTGCGGCACCTCGGGGCCCGGATCGATGCCCAGCGCGGTACGCGCCGCCCGGATGTACGCCAGCCCTTCCAGCGCGGTCTCCCGGGCCAGCCCGAACTGGTGCGGCGTGCGCGCCTGCTCCAACTGCGAGCCCGCCGCGTTGTACCGCTCACCGGCGTCGGCCAGCGCCTGGCGTACCGCCGGCTCGTCACCCTGCAGGTTCATCAACTGGCCGCCGAGGCGCTCGTACCACCGTTGCGCCTCCGCGCGGGCGTCGCCGAGCTCGGTGCGCCGGCGGGCGGTGGCCTGGGCCCGGATGAGCGCCGAGGCGCCCAACGCGCCGACCACCACGACGGCAAGGCAGAGCACAAGTTCCATGTCATCGAACGTACCCCCGGCTCGCACGTCGTATCCGTCTGGCAAGCTCCGGTGATGGACGTCTCGACGCTGCTCCTGGTGATCGTGTGCCTCGGCGCTGGCGTGGCGGTGGGCTGGTTCGCGGCCACGTCCCGGTCGGCGGCCGACATCGCACGCCTCGATGCCACCCTGACCGCCACCCGGGAGGGCGAGGGCCGGCTGGAGCAGTCCATGCGGGCCTTGAGCTACGAGGCCACCGCGCAGTCCCAGGAAGCGGTGGCCCGGGCGGTCGCGCCGCTGCACGAAACCCTGCACCGCTACGAGCAGCGGGTGGCCGAGCTGGAGCACGACCGGGTCGACGCGTACGCCGAGCTGCGCGAGCAGGTCCGGTCGATGAGCGCGGTCTCCGGTGAGCTGCGCACCGAGACCAAGCAGTTGGTGGCGGCGCTGCGGGCGCCACAGGTGCGGGGCCGCTGGGGTGAGCACCAGCTACGCCGGATCGTCGAGGCCGCCGGGATGCTGGAGCACTGCGACTTCTCCGAGCAGGTCACCGCCGCCACCGACCAGCAGGTCGTCCGCCCGGATCTGGTGGTCCGGCTGCACGGCGGCCGATCGGTGGTGGTGGACGCCAAGGCGCCGTTCGACGCGTACCTGACGGCCATGGAGGCCCGCGACGAGCGCGGCCGGGACACCCACCTCGACGCGCACGCCCGACACCTGCGGGGGCACGTCGACGCCCTGGCCGCCAAGTCGTACTGGTCGGCGTTCGACAACTCACCGGAGTTCGTGGTGCTGTTCGTCCCCGCCGATCCGTTCCTCGACGTCGCGCTCCAGCGTGACCCGACGCTGCTGGAGCACGCCTTCACCCGCAACGTGGTGCTGGCCACGCCGGCCACGCTGGTCGCCCTGCTTCGGACGGTCGCCTACTCCTGGCGGCAGGAAGCTCTGGCCCGCAACGCGCTCGCGGTGCACACCCTGGCCCGGGAGCTGTACGGCCGGCTCTCCACCCTGGGCGACCACGTGGGCAAGCTCGGGTCGTCGCTGGCCGGTGCGGTGACGGCGTACAACCGGGCGGTCGGCTCGTTGGAGGCCCGGGTGCTGGTCAGCGCCCGCAAGCTCGCCGAGCTGGGCGTCTCGGACCAGACGTTGGCCACGCCCCCGCAGGTCGAGTTGACGCCCCGACAGCCGCAGGCACCCGAGCTGGTCGATCCGGCCGACGACGAGGTCTCGGCCCGCTAGACCACCACGCAACCCACCAGCGGATGGTCAGGACCGGCTGGCGCTCGACACAACAAACGGGGTGCCCTGCTGGCAGGTGGTCATCATGTCGGGCTCCACCCGACCGGTGACCTCGACCCGCGCACCCGGCATCAGCACGTCACGCGGGCCGCCGAGAAGCAGGTAACCGTCGAGCAGCACGCAGTTGGGCTCCACGCCGCTCTGCACCGTGCCGGTCAGGCTGGTGTTCCCGACACCTGGGGGCGTACTCGGGCCGCCCGGCTTCCCGGTCTTCGGGCCTGATGGCGGGGTGGGGTCGACGGTCGATGGCGAGGCGGTCGGGTCGGGCGTGGGCTGGCTGGTCGCCGGCTGCGCTCCCGACGGGGTCGGTGTGGGTGTGCCGCCGCCGGCGTCCTGACTGCCGCAGGCGCTCAACGCCACGCAGACGGCCAGCGCGGGAACGGCGAGCCGAAAGATCCTCATGCCGAATCTGACGTACGCCGGGCCGAGTTCGTTCCCATGCTCAGCCGCGCGCCGCGGCGGCCTTCATGTCCCGCCTCAGCTCCTGCGGAAGCGAGAACGTGAGCCGCTCGTTGGCGGTGGTGATCTCCTCGACGTCGGCGAAGCCCCGTGCGGCGAGGTGGACCAGCACCTCCTGGACCAGGTCGTCCGGGACGCTCGCGCCAGAGGTCAGGCCGACCGTGGTGGCCCCCTCCAGCCAGGCGTCGTCGATCTCGTGGGCGAAGTCGACCAGGTGACCGGCGCGGGCGCCCGCGTCCAGGGCGACCTCGACCAGGCGGACCGAGTTGGAGGAGTTCGTCGAGCCCACGACGATCACCACGTCGCAGTCGGCGGCGATCTCCTTGACCACATGCTGCCGGTTGGAGGTGGCGTAGCAGATGTCGTCGCTGGGCGGGGACTGCAGCAGCGGCAGGCGCTGCTTGAGCCGGGCCACCGTCTCCAGCGTCTCGTCGACCGAGAGCGTGGTCTGGGAAAGCCAGACGACCTTCGCCGGGTCGCGGACGGTGATCTTGTCGGCGTCGTCCGGGCCGTCCACCAGCTGGATGTGCGCGGGGGCCTCACCGGCGGTGCCGACGACCTCCTCGTGCCCCTCGTGGCCGATCAGCAGGATGTCGTAGTCCTCCGCGGCGAACCGCCTCGCCTCGTGGTGCACCTTGGTGACCAGCGGGCAGGTCGCGTCGATCGCCTTCAGCGAGCGCTGCTTCGCCTGCTCGTAGACCTCGGGAGCCACGCCGTGCGCGGAGAAGATGACGGTGGCGCCCTCCGGCACCTCCTCGTTCTCCTCCACGAAGATCGCGCCCTGGGCCTCCAGGGTCTGCACGACGTGCTTGTTGTGCACGATCTGCTTGCGCACGTAGATCGGGGCACCGTAGAGCTTCAGCGCCTCCTCGACGGTCTGCACCGCGCGGTCGACACCCGCGCAGTAGCCGCGGGGCTTGGCCAGGAGCACGCGCTTGCCGGTCCGTGGAGTCGCCTCAGCCTCAGTCACCCGCCCATCGTACGTGCCGGCTCTCCCCCCGGCAGAGCCCGCGACCCACGCACGCCCCCAGGCGACGGCCCGGGTGATCAAGAGGTTTGCGTCAGAAACGCGCCCGGGGGTGACGCAAACCTCTTGATCACCGCGAGGGTCCGTAGGGTGGGTGGGTGAGCACGGGTGGTGGGGCGCGGGGGGATGGGGCGCGGGCGGGGAGCAGCGGGGGTGGCGGGGGCAGCGGGAGTAGTAGCGCTGAGGAGCCCTGGCCGGTGCGGGTGGTCAGCCAGAAGGTGGGGGCATGGATCGCCAAGCTGGGCTGGGTGTGGGTGGACGGGCAGGTGGCGCAGATCAGCCGCCGTCCCGGGGCCAGCACCGTCTTCCTCACCCTGCGTGACCCGTCGGCCGACCTGAGCCTGACCGTCACCACCAACCGGGACGTGCTGGACGCCGGCGCACCGGAGCTGCGCGAGGGCGCCCGCGTGGTGCTGCACGCCAAACCGGAGTTCTACGCCGCCCGGGGCACGCTGAGCCTGCGCGCCGACGAGATCCGACAGGTGGGGCTCGGAGAGCTGTTGGCCCGGCTGGAGAAGCTCAAGAAGCTGCTCGCCGCCGAAGGGCTCTTCGACCGCTCCCGCAAGCGCCGACTGCCGTTCCTACCCGGTCGGATCGGGCTCATCACCGGTCGCGCGTCGGCGGCGGAGCGGGATGTGCTGACCAACGCCCGGCGGCGCTGGCCCGCGGTGGAGTTCCGCACGGTCAACGTGGCCGTGCAGGGCCCGTCCGCGGTGCCGCAGATCGTCGACGCGCTCAAGGTGCTCGACGCCGACCCGACCATCGATGTGATCATCATCGCCCGGGGCGGCGGTGGCATCGAGGACCTGCTGCCCTTCTCCGACGAGGCGCTCTGCCGCGCGGTGTTCGGCTGCCGTACGCCGGTGGTCAGCGCGATCGGCCACGAGACAGACGCGCCGCTGATCGACTACGTCGCCGACGTCCGTGCCTCCACCCCGACCGACGCGGCCAAGCGGGTCGTCCCCGACCTCACCGAGGAGGTACGCCTCATCGGCCAGGCCCGTTCGCGGCTGCAACGGGCGGTGCGCAACCTGGTGGACCGGGAGACGCATCGGCTCGACGGGCTGCGTTCCCGGCCGGTGCTGGCCCGACCTCAGGTGATGGTGGAGCATCGGGCGACCGAGCTGACCGCGCTGCGCCAGCGGGCCGGCCGCTGCCTGGAGCATCGACTCGCCGCCGCCGACGACGACCTGCGGCACACCCTGGCCCGGCTGCGCGCACTCTCCCCCGCCGCCACCCTCGACCGGGGGTACGCGATCGTGCAGCGCGCGGACGGCCACGTGGTCCGGGTGGCAGCGGAGGTGGGCAAGGGCGACCCGTTGCGGGTACGGCTGGCCGACGGCGAGCTGGCCGCGACGGTGGACGGCTGAGTGGCGACGCGGTGACCTGGGGAGCGATGTGCTGAGATGGACGCGATGACTGACGACACGAAGGCCGGGCCGGACGAGCGGCTCAGTTACGAGCAGGCCCGCGCCGAGCTGGCCTCGGTGGTCGAACGGCTGGAGGCCGGCGGCACGTCCCTGGAGGAGTCGCTGGCGCTCTGGGAGCGCGGGGAGAAGCTTGCGGTGATCTGTCAACGCTGGCTGGACGGTGCGCGGGCGCGAATCGACGCTGCCCGGCAGGAGCCCGCTTCCTGACCGCGGGCGGGGCGGCCGGAGCCGCCCCACCCACGTACGACGGTCAGTTGAACAGGCTGTACAGCTCGGCCGGCGCCTCGACGACCTGGTCCGCCGGCGGCTTCTGGGCGGCGGTGGCGGCACCGTAGTCGGAGTACGTCATCCGGATCTCCTGGGCGGCGGCCTGCCCGGCGGCCGGCAGCTGCAGCACCAGCTCGCTGAGGCGGCCCTGCGGGTCCACCTTCGCGGTGAACGGGACCGTCTTCGCCTGGGTGCCCAGCGCGGCGATCGTGGCAGCGTTCAACGAGCCCGCCTCGGCGGCCTTGGTGACGTCGATGGTGCCGGCGTACGTGCCGGTGCCGGTGCTGCGAACCTCGGTGATGCCCTGGGTCAGCACCGCGCTGCCGGCCGGGTCGACCTTGTCGAAGTCGAAGCCGAGATTGCGGTTGCCCTTGATCCGGGCCTGGTCGAGGTGCTGGTACTTGCCGAGGTTGAGCTGCTTGATGGCGGGCAGGCTGTCGGCGGTGGGGCCGGTCAGCTCCAGCTTCACCCAGCTGTCCGGCTTGAAGTGGATCACGTCGAGCTTCATCGCCAGGTCGGACGAGGGGCCGCCGATGGCGAACTTCATCGCCGCGCTCTGGCTCGGCTGGTGCACCTGCCCCTCCGCCGTCGAGCCGGCGCCGGCCAGGGTGAACCGGAAGTTGCCGTTGCTGATCTCCTTGGTGGAGTCGAGCAGGGCCTGCTTGGCGTCGCCCGCCACCGGCGCGCCGCCGGACGGGCTCGCCGTGCCGGACGCGGTCACCGTCGGGGACGCGGTCGATCCGGCGGTGCCGGTTCCACCGCTGGCGCAGGCGGCCAGGGCGGGCGTGATCAGAGCGGCGGCTACCAGGCCGGCGCTGAGTCGTCGAACAGTCATACGTGTCTCCCAAGAGGGTCACCCGACGACCTGGACGGCGCCGGAAACTCCGGCGACGCAGCAGCACCGTCGGCTGCGCCGCGCGATCCGGGCCGAGCAGCGCGCCCGGATCGCTCCCTCTTTGTTCCCTGTCGACGCGTCGGACAATCACCCTTCTGTCTGGTTGCCCAATTTTCGCCATCAGGGGCCGCCGATCGGCGGGCCCGTCAGCGCAACGAGCCGGCCAGTTCGCGCAGTTCGTTGTCCCGGGCATCACCGACGACGATCACCGTGCGGGTCGGCTCCAGCAGGACCAGCGCCTGCTGGTTCCCCCGCGCCGTGTAGAGCTGCCAGGTGCGCCCGGCCAACTCGGTGGTGCCCTGCGGCTGGCCCTGGTCGGTCAGCTCGGCGGGAAGCAGCCGCTCCGCCGGGACGCTGCTCTGCAGGAGTTGAACGCCCCGTCCCTCCGGCGTGAGGTAGCCGAGCCGCAGGTTCGCGCCGTCCTCGACGGTCTGATAGCGGGCGCTGACCGTCAACCAGTCGGAGCCGAGCCCCTGCGGCTGGCTCACCGGAAAGACGTTCGCCGACCGGGCCTGCTCGATCGCGGGGGCCGGATCGACGGTCGCGGCCTGATCGCCGCCGAGAAACCCCCGGTAGAACGCCAGCAGCAGCGCGATCGGGACAAGCAGCACCAGCAGCGAGATCGCCATGTCCTTCGGCGACCGCTCGGATTTGGCGGATTCCGCCCGCGGCGGTGGTGCCGGCCGCTCCCCGGCCCGCGCGGTGCCGTCGGGCTGGTTCCGGGCCGGCTCGTCCACCGGCGGGGCTGTCGCCGGGCCGGACGAAACCAGGGCTGGCTCGTCCACCGGCGGGGCTGTCGCCGGGCCGGACGAAACCAGGGCCGGCTCGCCGGCGGCCGGCGTCGGATCGGTCGCGGCGGACTCACCACCGGGGCCGGTGGGGACGTCGACCGGCGGCTGACCGTCGGGCGGCGTGCGGTCGGCGGGTACGCGGTCGGCTGGCTGTGCGGGTTCCACCCCTCTATCTTCGCAGCCGCCCGACCGGCGGTATCCGGGCCATCACCGCCCCGCGCCGATGCCCGGTCGGCGATCGTGTGAGGATCAGCGACAAAGCCGGCAGCAGGGACCGCCCTGCGACCGGCCGTCCCCGCACCGTCGCGAGGAGGAGCAGCGTAATGACGAACACCAGGACGCGGATCCCACAGGATCTCGACCGAAACCTCGCCCTCGACCTGGTCCGGGTCACCGAGGCCGCGGCGATGGCCGCAGGTCGGTGGGTTGGCCGGGGCGACAAGGAGGGCGGCGACGGGGCCGCCGTCGACGCGATGCGCAAGCTCATCAACTCGATCCAGATGCGCGGCGTGGTGGTGATCGGCGAGGGCGAGAAGGACAACGCCCCGATGCTCTTCAACGGCGAACAGGTCGGCGACGGGACGGGCCCGGAGGTGGACGTGGCCGTTGACCCGGTCGACGGCACCACCCTGATGAGCAAGGGCATGCCGAACGCCGTGGCGGTGCTCGCCGTCTCCGAGCGGGGTGCGATGTTCGACCCCAGCGCGGTCTTCTACATGGAGAAGCTCGCGGTCGGGCCGGCGTACGCCGATGTGGTGGACATCAACGCCGGGGTGGCCGAAAACCTGCGCCGGATCGCCAAGGTCAAGGGCACCGACGTCTCCGAGGTGACGGTCTGCGTGCTGGATCGGAGCCGCCACGACGACCTGGTCGCGCAGATTCGCCGGACCGGGGCGGGCATCCGCTTCATCTCCGACGGCGACATCGCGGGCTCCATCGCGGCCGCCCGGGGCGAGTCGGATGTCGACGTGCTGATGGGCATTGGCGGCACGCCGGAGGGCATCATCTCCGCCTGTGCGCTGAAGTGCATGGGCGGTGCGATGCAGGCCAAGCTCTGGCCGCGCGACGAGCAGGAGCGGGAGAAGGCGCTCGCCGCCGGGCACGACCTGGATCGGGTGCTGGGCACCGACGACCTGGTCACCGGGGACAACTGCTTCTTCGTGGCGACCGGTGTCACCTCCGGGGATCTGCTGCGCGGGGTGCGTTACCGGGCCGGCGGCGCGTACACCCAGTCGATTGTGATGCGGTCGAAGAGCGGCACCATCCGGGTGATCGACTCGTACCACCGGCTGGAGAAGCTGGCGCTCTACTCGGCGGTCGACTTCGACGGCCGTCCGCTGGACGAACAGGAGTGACCGCCACCGACACGGCGGTCCCGCAGGTCCTGTCGGCCACCCGCCGGATCACCGGTGTCGCGCTGGCATCGGTCTCCGGGGTCGCGGTGGCGGTGCAGTCTCGAATCAACGGCGAGTTGGGGGTACGGCTGGCCGACGGCTTCGCCGCCGCGGTGGTCTCGTTCGGCCTCGGCCTGTTGGTGCTCCTGGTGCTGGTGCCCGCCACCCCCGGTGGACGGCGTGGCCTGGCCGCGACGCGGCGTGCTCTGGCGGCGGGCGCGCTGCGGCCGTGGCAGTGCCTCGGCGGGATGTGCGGGGCGTTCCTGGTGGCCACCCAGGGGCTCACCATCGGCTCGCTGGGTGTGGCGGTCTTCACGGTGGCGGTGGTCGCCGGCCAGACCGGCAGCAGCCTCGCCGTGGACCGGGCGGGGATCGGGCCGACGGGCCGGCAGCCGGTGACCCCGCAGCGGTTGGCCGGTGCGGTGCTCACCGTGTTCGCGGTCGTCCTGGCGGTTGGTGACCGGCTCGGTGACCCGGGCACCCTGGCGCTGGCCCTGCTGCCCCTGCTCGCCGGGGTGGGCATCGCCTGGCAGCAGGCGGTCAACGGCAGGGTCCGGGCGGCGGCCGACAGCGCGTTGACCGCCACGTTGGTCAACTTCGCCGTGGGCACGGTCACCCTGCTCGTCGCGTTCGCGATCGACATCGCGGTACGCGGCTGGCCCACCGGTCACCTGCCGACCGAGCCGTGGCTCTACCTGGGTGGCCCGATCGGCATCGTGTTCATCGCGATCGCCGCCGCGATCGTGCGCTTCACGGGTGTGCTGCTGCTCGGTCTGGCCACCATCGCCGGCCAGATCGTGGGCGCGGTCCTGCTGGACCTGGTGTTGCCCACCGCGGCCTCGAACCTCGGCCTGAACACCCTGCTCGGGGCGGCGCTGACGATGGTGGCCGTGCTGGTCGCCGCGCTCGCCCCGCCGTCCCGCCGCTGAGCCACCAGCGGGCGGGGTGGACGGCGGGCGAGCCGGACGACGGTGACGGGCGGTTCAGCGGCGCAGGGCTGCGACGATCTCCGTGAGCGCGTCCTCCAGCGGGGTCGGTTCGACGCCCAGGGCGGCGGTGGCGGCGGAGTCCATCAGGAACGGCCGGTCGAACTGGTACGCGGTCTCCCGCAGTTCCCGCACGAACGGGTTGGCCAGACCGCCCAGCCACAGCACGGGGTAGGGCATCCGGGTCAGCCGCGGCGCGGGTGCGCCCGCCAGCGCCGCCGCCCGGGTGGCCAGCTCACGCATCGGTGCGGCCGGAGCGCTCGGCACGTGCCAGAGCCGTCCCCACGCCCCCGGGTCGGTCGCGGCGGCGACCAGGGTACGGGCGACGTCCGGGATGTACGTCCAGGTGTGCGGGGCGTCCCAGTCGACCGGCAGGAAGACCCGCCGCCCGGCGAGCACCCGGGGCAGCACCATCATCGCCAGTGAGGTGCCGCCGACGCCGACGTAGTCGGAGCCGCGTACCTCGGTGACCCGCGCCCGACCGGCCCGGTGGGCGGCGAGCGCGGTGTCCCACATCTGGTTGCGTACCCGCCCCTTGATGCCGGTCGCCGACGGCGGGGTCTGCTCGGTCATCGGGCCGTCGACGGGCCCGTACCCGTAGAGGTTGCCGACCGTGGCGAGCACCGCTCCGGACCGCTCGGCGGCGGCGAGCAGCGCACCGGCCAGCGGGGGCCAGTCGATGGGCCAGCGGTGGTACGCCGGGTTCGCGCAGTTGTACAGCGCCTGCGCGCCCTCGGTCAGCACGCTGAGCCGGTCGACCTCGGCGGCGTCGGCGGCGATCCGTTCGATGGCCGGGTGCTCCGGCCCGGCGCCCCTGCGACTGATCACCCGGACCCGCTCACCTCGGTCGGCGAGAAGGCGGGCGGTCGCGGTGCCGACCGGGCCGGTGCCGACGATCACGTGCAGTGCCATGGGAACTCCTTGGGAGCAGAGATACGAAACAAGAGCGGTGCTCTCGAAGTGCTCACCCAGCATGGCCCGCCACCACCACAGCCGTCAAGAGCGGTGCTCTCTTTTTGGATTGGCGCTCCGAACCGTGGCAGACTGGTCCCCATGCCCGCTTCCTCGATCCGCGCCCGGGTCCGCGCCGAAATGCTCGACGAGATCAAGGCGGTCGCCCGCCAGCACCTCGCCACTGATGGCGCGAACCTCTCGCTGCGCGCGGTGGCCCGGGACATGGGCATGGTCTCGTCGGCCATCTATCGCTACTTCCCGAGCCGGGACGACCTGCTCACCGCGCTGATCATCGAGGCGTACGACGCACTCGGCGACGCGGTGGAGGCGGCGGCCGTTGCCGCCACCGATCGGCTCGACCTCCGCGCCCGCTGGCAGGCGGTCTGTCGGGCGGCGCGGGACTGGGCGCTCGCCCATCCCGCCGAATACGCGCTGCTCTACGGCAGCCCGGTCCCCGGGTACGCCGCCCCGGACGACACCGTCGGCCCGGCCCAGCGCCCCCCGCTGACCCTGGTCGGCCTGCTCCGAGAAGGGCTGGAGGACGGCCTGCTCAGCCCGCCGCCCGCCAATGAGCTGCCGCCCCAGCTGCACGCCGACCTGACCGAGCTGGCCGACGCGTTCTTTCCCGGGTTGCCCCCCGCCCTGCTGGCCCGGGGCATGGCCGGCTGGACCCAGCTCTTCGGGCTGATCAGCTTCGAGCTGTTCGGCCGGCTCAACCGGACCGTCGCGCACCGGGACGCGTACTTCGACCACCAGGTCGGGCTGCTGGCCGACCTGATCGGTCTGCCCCCACCGCGCTGACCGCAGCCGACGCCACGGTCGGCGCGGCGGCACCGATACCGGCGCTCAGCCGGCGTCGGAGGAGTGCCCGGGGAACAGGTGGGCGCTCGGGTCGATGGCCACCGCCGCGTTGTTGACCGCCGTCGCGGCCTCGCCGAAGCCGGTGGCGATCAGCCGGACCTTGCCCGGGTATTCGGTGATGTCGCCAGCCGCGAAGACCCGGGGCAGATTCGTCGCCATGGCGCTGTCCACCAGGATGTGCCGGCGGTCCAGTCGCAGCCCCCACTCGGCGAGCGGGCCCAGGTCGGCGGTGAAGCCGAGGGCCGCCACCACGGTGTCCACCGGCAGCGTCTCGGCCGCGCCGCCGCGCACGGTCACCTCGGCGCCGGTCACCGTGCCGTCCCCGATCAGCCGGGTGACCTCGGCGTTGACCACCACCCGCACCGGCAGCGACAGCACGCGGGCGACCGTCGAGGCGTGCGCCCGGAACTTCTCCCGTCGGTGCACCAGGGTCACTGAACGGGCCAACGGTTGCAGGGCCAGCGCCCAGTCGAAGGCAGAGTCGCCGCCGCCGACGATCAGCACGTCCCGGTCGGTCAACTCGGCCGGCGCGGTGACGAAGTAGACGATCCCCGTGCCGGGGGCGCCGTCGGCGCACGGCAGCGGTCGTGGGCTGAAGCTGCCAAGCCCGCCGGTGACCACGACCGCGCCGCAACCGAGCTGCTCGCCGCCGGCCAGGCCGAGCACCGGTCGGTCATCGGCGTACGAGAGCTTCTCGGCACGGGTGCCGAGAAGGTACTGCGGGTTGAACGGGGCGGCCTGAGCGACCAGGTTGGCCACCAGATCCCGGCCCTTGACGGCCGGGAAGCCGGCCACGTCCAGGATCAGTTTCTCCGGGTACATGGCGGTGACCTGACCGCCCGGCTCCGGCAGCGCGTCGATCACCGCCACCGACAACCCCCGGAACCCTGCGTAGTACGCGGCGAAGAGGCCAGCCGGACCGGCCCCGATCACGGCGATGTCGACCTCGCGCATGGCGTACCGTCGCTTTCCGCTCACGGATCAACGCTTGCTGATCTAGACGGTAGGCGGGTGGCAGCGGTCGGGCAAGCACGTCCCAGAGGCGCGCCGAGGAATTGGTCAGGGCAGGCTGAGTGTGGAACCCGAGTAGTCCGGGCCATCCAGGGCCGGCCGACGGCGACGGAACAGGATCGCCGCCACCACCCCGCCGAGCAGCCCGAACAGGTGGCCCTGCCAGGAGATCCGCTCGTCGGTGGGGAGGATGCCGACCAGTTGCCAGCCGTAGAGCAGGCCGACCAGCAGGAAGACCGCGAAGTTCCACCAGCTGCGCTCGACGATGCCCCGGGTGAGCAGGATGCCCAGGTAGCCGAAGATCACGCCGCTGGCACCGACCACCACCGAGTTGGGCGAGCCGGTGAACCACACGCCGAGCCCGCTGACCAGGATGATGATGAGGGTCGACCAGAGGAACCGGCGGGCGCCGGCGGCCAGGACGAAGGTGCCCAGCAGGATCAGCGGGATGCTGTTGCTGTAGAGGTGGTCGAAGCCGTGGTGCAGGAACGGGGAGAAGAAGACCCCGTCCAGCCCGTCGATGCGTTGCGGGATGATGCCGGCGGTGGCGTCCAGGCCGAACGCGAGCCCCTGATCGACGGCTTCGATGAGGAAGAGGAACGGGATCACCGCGCACATCGCGACGAACGCCCGGCCGAGCGCGGCGTAGAACGCCTCGGTGCCGAACCGGTGGGGGTCGCCGCTTGACGGGTGCAGGGTCACCCCCCAACTGCTATCAGCAAAAGTCGCCGACCGCCACTCGCGTCCCGTCGGAACAGACGGTTGTACGCGCGACGACGGGGCTGGTGGTCGCCACCCGCCCCGCCGTCGAAGCCGTCAGTAGTGGCCGTTGTTCTGGAAGTAACCCCAGGCACCGCAGGGCGTCTTGTACCTGCCCTTGATGTAGCCCAGCCCCCACTTGATCTGGGTGGCCGGGTTCGTCCGCCAGTCGCTGGCGACGGAACCCATCTTGCTGCCCGGCAGGGCCTGCGGGATCCCGTACGCACCGGACGAGGAGTTGTTGGCCTTGTGGTTCCAGCCGCTCTCCTTGGTCCAGAGCTTCTCCAGGCAGGGGAACTCGGCGATGCCGAAGCCCGCGTCGATCATCATGGCGCAGCCGGTCTTCCGGTTGCCGCTGTACTCGGTGCAGGACGCCGGGATCGGCCCGTCGTACGGCTTGGCGGGCGCGTTGGCCGCCGCACGCTCGCGCTTACGGGACGCCGCGGCGGCTTCGGCCCTGCGGGCCCGCTCGGCGGCTTCCTTGGCGGCCTGTGCCGCGCGCAGCTTGGCCTGGTACTCGGCGGCCCGCTGCTGGGCGAACTTCACCTGGTGGGAGGCCTGCCGATCGCGCTGGTAGGCAAGATCGATCCGATCGACCTCGACGCCGACCTGCGCGGTCAGGCCCTGTTGCTGGGTTTCCCGGTCTTCGCCCAGGTAGAAGCCGCCGGCTACGCCCACGGAGAGCAGTGCCACAGCAGCCGTACGGGCGCCCAACCGGCTCCACAGCCGACTCACGAAGTGGTCCCTTCGTCGGGGGCAAGGACGCGGCGCGGTGCGGGCCACAGGCGGGCCGTCAGCCGTGCCACGAGCGCCCCGACCGGTTGCCGGTCGCGCCGACGCACCGACCGCCGCCGATGTCGCCCGTCTCGTGACGAACGATCACCAACGATTCCCGTGGTGCGTGGACGCTCGTGGGACACGATTGCGCACAGTGAGGCTGATGGGAAACCAACCAGCCTCTTTGTGATCTGTGCCACACTTAAAATGCGGACAAAAGCCCGCATAGGCACCGTTAAATCGGGATGTCCTCCAGGAGATCCGTGACCATCGCGGCGATCGGCGACCGCTCCGAACGGCTGAGCGTGACGTGAGCGAAGAGCGGATGGCCCTTGAGCGCCTCGATGACAGCGGTCACCCCGTCGTGCCGGCCGACCCGCAGATTGTCCCGCTGGGCCACGTCGTGGGTGAGCACCACCCGGGAGCCCTGCCCGATCCGGGACAGCACGGTCAACAGCACCCCGCGCTCCAGCGACTGGGCCTCGTCCACGATCACGTAGGCATCGTGCAGGCTGCGCCCCCGGATGTGGGTCAGCGGCAGCACCTCGAGGATGCCCCGCGAGGTGACCTCCTCCAGCACGTTCTCGTGCACCACCGCGCCGAGCGTGTCGAAGACCGCCTGGGCCCAGGGCGACATCTTCTCCGACTCCGAGCCCGGCAGGTAGCCCAACTCCTGGCCGCCGACGGCGTACAGCGGACGGAACACGATCACCTTCTTGTGGCGGCGGCGCTCCATCACCGCCTCCAGCCCGGCGCAGAGCGCCAACGCCGACTTGCCGGTGCCGGCCCGGCCGCCCAGCGAGACGATCCCGATCGCCTCGTCGAGCAGCAGGTCGAGAGCGATCCGCTGCTCGGCCGAGCGGCCGTGCAGCCCGAACGCCTCCCGGTCGCCCCGGACCAACCGGACCGACTTGTCCGCCAGCACCCGACCGAGCGCCGAGCCACGGGCCGAGTGCAGCACCAGGCCCGTGTGGCAGGGCAGCCCGGCCGCCTCGTCGAGGTCGAGCGTCTCGCCGGCGTACAACCGACCGATCTGCTCCTCGCCCAGATCCAGCTCGGACATGCCGGTCCAGGTCGGGTCGCTGGCCTGACCGTGGCGGTACTCGTCGGCCCGCAGGCCCACCGAGGCCGCCTTGACCCGCAGCGGCATGTCCTTGCTGACCAGGGTCACCTCCCGCCCCTCGGCGGCGAGGTTGAGCGCGACGGAGAGGATCCGGGCGTCGTTGCTCTCGGTGCGGAACCCGGGCGGCAACACGCCGTCGTCGGTGTGGTTGAGCTCCACCCGCAGTGTGCCGCCGACGTCGTTGGCAGGCACCGGTCGGTCGAGTCGGCCATGCCGGACCCGCAGGTCGTCGAGCATCCTGAGCGACTGCCGCGCGAACCAGCCCAGCTCCGGATGGTGCCGCTTGCCTTCCAACTCGGTGATGACCACCAGAGGCAGCACCACCTCGTGCTCCGCGAACCGGTGAAACGCCGCCGGATCGGAGAGCAGCACGGAAGTGTCCAGGACAAAGGCCTGGCCGGCTGGTCGCGGCTCCTTGGGGTCGGCCGGCGCGGCGGCCGCCGTGCGGCGGCCCCTGGTGGCGCGGCGGGTCGTGGCAGTCGCGGCCGGGGTCTGGTCGGCACCGGCGGTGGTACGGCGAGTCGTCACAGGCCTGCTCCGACGGATGGGCACCCGCCACCCGTGTTCCGCCTCCTCCGGTGCCCGGGGACACGGGGTCGGATGCGGAACCCCGTGCGCGAGGTCGCAGATCCGGGCGGACCGGCTGGCTCGGGAGAACCCCGTGCCATGCCTAGACGCTAGCCGCGCCGGACCCTCCCGGCTAGAGGACGAACGTGGATCTCCGAAGACGGGCGTGAAAACACCGCTTCGCCGGGGCCCGCACCGTCACGGAGCCCGGCGGCGGGCACGGCGGAGCCGGCCGGGATGCATGCCCCCTGCGCGCATCCCGGCCGGCGGGGCCACCGTCACCGGTCTGACGTGACCCCGACGGTGCGTGTCCGCCGCGGACGACGCACCGCGCTCGTGGCGCCGGCCGGCGGGCCCTCGCCCGCCGACCGACCTCAGCCGGTACGTCGGACGAGCGTGCCGGTCGGGTGCCGCCCGGTGATCGGGGCGGCCGGCGCGGTGAACGACGAGCCGGTGTACGTGGTGCCGGGGCGGGCGACGGTGCCGGCGGAGCGGACGACACCCGCCGGGGAGACCGACAGGGCCGAGGCGATCGCCGCCTGGGCGTCGCGTCGACGCCGGTTCCAGGCGCCCCGATCACCGTCGAAGTAGCCCTGCCGGTAACCGAAGCGGTAGCCGATGCGGTAGCTGAGCTGCCCGTGCAAACGACCGGCCGCGTAGCTGGTGGCACCGAGCACCAGAACGAGGAACACCGCGAGGAATGGGCTCATCGGGCAGCTCCGGCCCAGCTCGGACGCCAGGTCATCGCTCCTCCGGCTCGATCGTGGTGGGATCCGCGACGAGCAGCCGGTCCAGGTCGTCGGTGCTGACCTCCTCGACCAGCTCGACGCTGATCCGGCAGCCGTCCAGCACGATCTCGGCCACCGAGGATCGGCGGATCTCGCCGCCGGCGTCGTAGACCCGGACGCTCAGCTCCGGGCAGCCGAGATGGGTACGCCAGGCGTTCCACTCGGCGCGGTCGCCGACGCTCAGCGACAGGTAGCGGCAGCCTCGGGCGAGGTAGAGGCGCCAGGGAGCGGTCAGCCCCGCGGCCACCCCCTCGGCGATCAGCCCGAAGGCCTGGGCGCGGGTGGCGAGCTCGGTCACCACACCCCCTTGGCACCGGGGGCGTGACGCATGTGAGCACCAATCGTCTCATGCACGTGACACACCGTAGATTGTCCCATGGGCGTGACAGTATCAGCTTTTCGTCCGCTTACGTTTGCCACTAAGGGCATCTATTCTGCCCGCGTGACACCCCTCGACAGTGGCACTGGATCGTTTACCGGAAATCCGAATAACCCGTCACGTCTGCGTGACAGTGGCGAGCCGGGGCGCGCACTCGCACCCGGCTGGCCGTACCGTCACGGGGTGACCGAGACGGCCAATGCGCGGAAGATCGCCTTCGCCACCTTCGTCCGGCGCGCCCTGGACGAGGCACGGGCGACCCGGGCCTGGAGTGGCACCGAGGTGTCCCGGCGCACCGGCGTCTCCCGGCAGACCATCAACAGGTGGGTCCGGGGCGACTGGGCCAGCGACCCGGAGGCCGAACGGGTGGTCGCCTTCTGCGAGGGCCTGGGGTTGAACCCGGCCGCCGCCTTCGCCGCACTCGGCTGGGACCGCACCGCGGCCAGCCCTCGCACCGGCCAGCCGGCCCCTCCGATGGACCCCGACGTGGAGGCACTGCTGCGCCGCCTGGTCGATCCGAACGTGTCGGACGCGGAGAAGTTCCACATCCGCGAAACCATCCGATATCTCGCTTACCGCCCAACGTTGCCGGTCGATGTCCGAAAAAGGGGCAATCAAGCAGGGTAGTTCCTCAGATGGCGAAAGAACGCCTGGTCGGGTTCATTCGTTTGCCTCCGGGGCCGGAACGGGCACGCTAGCGTCCCTATTCGTACTGCTTGGGCTCGTCATCGGCGGGGGGACGGGACAAGGCCGAACCCAGCCCTGCGGGACAAAAGGAGGGGTCTGTCCATGACCCTGAAGTGGTTGGCAGTCGTGGTCGCGACGGTGTCGGTGACACTGTGGGCGACCGGAAACGCAGTGACCCTCGCGGTCGATGGCGGGCAGCTTCCGCTGCTCGTCAACCTCGTTGTGCTCATCACCGCCGCCACCGCGGTCATCCTGGCCGTCGTCGCGGAACTGCACGAGCGTCTGAACGACCGGCTCAGCGCGCTCACCGAGTTCCTGGTGGCACGGCTCAACGAGATCGAGAACCACACCGGCGATCGCAACACCGGGTTCGTGGAGGGCTACCTGTTGAGCCATGGCCAGGAGGCGGCGGTGGTGCCGTTCGGCCGCCGCGGACGAGGAGCCGCCGAACGCTGATCGCGTACCGTCGAACGGGTCCACTCGGCCAGGAATGAGCCTCCATCGCCGGGGTACGCTGACGCGCGTGTCGCCGTTGAATCTGGGCAGTCAGCAGCCGAGGACCCCGTTGAATGCCGACCAGGCCTGGCGGACCACCGCCAGCCGGGCGGCCGGGACCGTGCTCTTCTTCGACTTCGACGGCACGCTTGCGCCCGTCGACGACGATCCGACCGCGGTACGCCCGGCGCCCAAGGCGCTGGCCGCGATCGAGGCGCTGGCCCCGATCGTGCAGCGGGTCGCGATCGTCTCCGCCCGACCCGTCGAGTTCCTCCGGGATCAGCTCGGCGGGCTCGTCGGCGTGGACCTCTACGGCCTCTACGGGCTGGAGCACAGCCACTCGGGCGGGGAGACCGTCACCGAGCCGGCGGCGCTGCCCTGGGTGCCGACCATGGTGGAGCTGACCGACCTGGCCCGGGCGGAGCTGCCGCCCGGCACGCTGGTCGAGTACAAGCGGCTCTCCGTCGCGCTGCACTGGCGTACCGCTCCGCAGCTCGGCTCGACCGTGCAGCAGTGGGGGCAGGCGCAGGCCGACCGGCTGGGGTTGCGGGTGCAGGCCGGGCGCATGGTGCTGGAGCTCAAGCCGCCAGTCGACCGGGACAAGGGCATGGTGATCGGCGAGGCGATCAAGGGCGCCACCGGCGCCTGGTACTTCGGCGACGACGTCTCGGACATCAAGGCCTTTGCCGCGCTGCGTGCCCGTGCCGCCGCCGACCCGGACTTCCTCGGCGTCTGCGTGGCCGTCGCCAACCCGGAGACCGGCCAGGAGGTGGCCAACGCCGCCGACCTGACGATCGAGTCCCCGGCCGCCCTGGGCGACTTCCTCACCCGGGCACTGACCCACCTGCCCTGACCGCGCCTGGCGGCGACAGACGCGTCGCCGCCGGCTCAGACGCCGTAGCGGCGTTGTCTGGTGGCGTACGAGCGCAGTGCGCGCAGGAAGTCGATGTGCCGGAAGTCCGGCCAGTTGAGCTCGCAGAAGTAGAACTCCGAGTGTGCGGACTGCCAGAGCATGAAGCCGGACAGCCGCTGCTCGCCGCTGGTGCGGATGACCAGGTCGGGGTCGGGCTGGCCGCGGGTGTAGAGGTGCTCGCTGATGTGCTCGACGTCCAGCACCTCGGCCAGCTCCTCGATGGTGCCGCCGGCGGCGGCGTGCTCCAGCAGCAGCGAGCGGACCGCATCGGTGATCTCCCGGCGACCGCCGTAGCCCACCGCGATGTTGACCTCCGCGCCGCCGGTGCGCTCGCGGGTGCGCTCCTCGGCACCCTTGAGAGCAGCGGCAGTCTGCGCCGGCAGCAGATCGAGCGCCCCGACGATGCGCAGCCGCCAGGGGTTGCCCTCCTCCGCCAGCTCCACCACCAGGTCCTCAATGATCTTGAGGAGTGGGTCCAGCTCACTGGCCGGACGGCGCAGGTTGTCGGTGGCCAGCAGATAGAGGGTGACGTGCCCGACGCCGGCCTGGTCACACCAGCCGAGGACATGCTTGATCTTTGCCGCGCCGACCCGGTGCCCGTCGTTCGGGTCGACAAAGCCCATCTCCCGCGCCCACCGGCGGTTGCCGTCGCACATCACCCCGACGTGTCGGGGCACCGGCTTACCCGCCAGCTTCGCCGTGAGCCGGCGCTCGTACACGGAGTAGATAAGGTTCCGCAGCGTCATCACCTAGCAGCGTAGCGACCCTTGAGCCAGTTCATCGCCTCGGAGCCCCATCCCCGCCGGGCAGACCGATGCCGATCATTGCCAGAGTGCGAGCGGTGAGACGCCCGTCACCCAATCCCAGCTCGACCACGTCATGGAACACCCGGTCGTCCCGACGGGCGGCCCGGACCGCCGCGTCGACCACCCGGCGCCGCCGCGCCAACCAGGCGGCGACCGAGCTGTGCCGCAGGTGGGTGCCGAGGCGGCGACGCAGCCCGTCGGCATAGTGGCGGGCGGCCCCCTCGGGCGCCTGGGCCGCCGCCGCACCGGCGAGCACACCGGAGAGCAGCGCGTAGAAGATGCCCTCCCCGGTGAACGGATTGATCAACGACAGCGCGTCCCCGGCCAGCAGCGTGCGCCCCCGACCTGGTGTCGGCCGATGGGTGGACAACGGCAGGTGATGGGCGCGCAACGCGGTCACCGTCGCCAGGTCGGTGCCGGGCAGCAGCGCGGCCAGCCGGTCCAGCAGATACGCCCGGCTCAGCGGCTCACCGCGCAGCACCTCCCCGTACCCGACGTTCGCCCGTCCGTCACCGATCGGGAACGACCAGGCGTACGCCGGCCAGCGCGCCTCCGAGGTGACGATGAGCTGCTCGGACGGGCCGGGCAGCGCCGGGGCGTACCCCCGGATGGCCAGCGCCAGGTGCCGGTCGGGGTTCTGCGGGTGGCCGAGCGCTCGACGCACCACCGACCCGGCGCCGTCCGCGCCCACCACCACCCGGCCGGACAACTCCCCGTCGAGCACCACCCGGTCGGCGCGCGGGTCGACCCGGCGCACGGTGTGCCGCCGCAGCTCAGCGCCGGCCGCCACGGCGGCCGCCACCAGCCGCGCGTCGAAGACCTCCCGGGGCACGGTGTACGCGGGTCGGGGCAGCGCCCGGGCCACCGCGCCGCCACCCGGCGCGATCATGCGTAACGCGGGCAGCGGCGCGTAGCCTGCCACCGCCTCGGTCACCCCCAGCTCGGCGAGCACGTCCACCGAGTGCGCCGCGATTCCGTCGCCACACGCCTTGTCCCGGGGAAAGTCGGCCCGGTCCAGCAGCAGCACGCTGGCGCCCGCCCGGCGCGCCGTCAGCGCGGCGGCCGCCCCGGCCGGCCCCGCTCCCACCACCACCACATCGAACTCGTCGCCCACCGCGCGCCTCCCTCCGTCCGATGCGAATCGGTCGTTCCCGCCTCGCCCGGTCACTGCTATCCGGTGGGGCGCCGCATTCCCGCCCGCCCGACGACCCGCCCGCCCGACGACCCGCCTGTGCCACTCAACGCCGAACCCTTGTGACCGGCGCCACCCGTCATCCTGCACCAGCCCACCCACACCAACCGATCCCCAAGCCCGCCGCGCCCTTGCCACGCCCCGCCGCGCCCCGCCCCGCCGCGCCGCGCCCCGCCCCGCCCCGCCGCGCCGATCATGGAGTTGTGGTGCCCGGTGCACCCATATTTGCCACTTTCATCCCCCACCACAACTCCATGATCGACGGCACCGGGCGCCGGGCGCCGGGCGCCGGGCGCCGGGCGCGGGGCGCGGGGCGCGGGGCGCGGGGCGCGGGGCGGGGCGGGGCGGGGCGGGGCGGGGCGGGAGATCGGAAG
>NZ_JBEXEV010000015.1:3503-125215 GCF_040606435.1 Micromonospora sp. NPDC005413 | reverse complement strand
TCGGCACGCTCGCCCCGATCGGAACGCTCGCCCCGATCGGAACGCTCGCCCCGATCGGAACGCTCGCCCCGGTCGGCACGCTCGGTGCGCTCCGCCCGCCGCCGACGACCAGTCAGATCTTGGCGACCTGGTTGAAGTTGAGCTCCACCGGCGTCTCGCGACCGAAGATCGACACCAGCACCTTGAGCTTCTGCTGGTCGGCGTTGATCTCGCTGATCGTGGCCGGCAGCGACGCGAACGCGCCGTCGGTGACGGTGACCGAGTCGCCCACCTCGAAGTCGAGGACCTTGATCTCCGGCTTCGTCTTCTTCTGCTCGGTCTCGACGGCCGGCGCCAACCACTTCAGCACCTCGTCAAGGGAGAGCGGGGCGGGCCGGTCGGCCCGGTCGGTCGCGCCGACGAAGCCGGTCACGCCCGGGGTGTTACGGACACACGAGTAGGACTCGGCGGTCAGCTCCATCCGGACCAGGATGTAGCCCGGGAAGACCTTGGCCTGGATCTGGGAACGCTTGCCGTTCTTGACCTCGATCTCTTCCCGGGTCGGCACCTCGACCTGGTAGATGAAGTCTTCCATGTCGAGGCTCGTGATCCGGGTCTCGAGGTTGGTCTTGACCTTGTTCTCGTACCCGGCGTACGAGTGCACCACGTACCAGTCACCCGGCGCGTAGCGCAGCTTCTGCCTCAGCTCGGCGACCGGGTCGTACTCCTCGTCCGGCGCGGGCTCAGTCGTTGGGAACTCCGGCTCGCTGGCGGCCTCAACCGACTCGTCACCAGCCGCCGTCGCGACCGTGGACTGCTCGTCCACCGGTCCGGCGGTCTCGTCGTACTCAGGCACGCTCGCTCACTTCCGTCACTATCGGCTGGAGGCAGCCGGTCAGTCCGAGTTGCCGAAGACAAACAGCACGACCTTGGCGAAGCCGTAATCCAGCACGCCCACGATCGTCAGCATCACCGCGACGAACGTCACCACCACGGCGGTGTAGGTCAGCAACTCCTTGCGGGTCGGCCAGATGACCTTACGCAGTTCGGCCACAACCTCGCGGAAGAACCGGGCGATGCGGCCGAACACGCCCACCCGACCGGTTTCCGACCGGGTCGTGGGCCGGCTGTCCGCCGACTCCGCCCGGGCACGCGACCGCGTCGCGGTGCCTCCCCGGGAGACCGGCTCGTCCGCGCTGGTGGCGTCGTCGTCAGCTACGTCGTCGACGACCTCGTCGTCCAGACGATCGTCGCCGGCGTCCTCGTCGCCGCGCCGCTTGTTGTCGGCCACTTCGCCCTCCGTCGCGGAATCTCGGGTCGCACGCCGAGCGGCGTGCGCAGCGCTGGTCACGCCGGCCGGGCCCAACCGTCCCGCGACGGGCCGCGGCCGGTGGATCATCCGGAGGGCCCGATTGCCTCGGAACCACCCCGCCGATGCCACCACCACGGGCCGGACGCCGCCATGCTGGCGGCGCGACCCACGGGAACGGTCAGGCCTGAGGCGCAGGGGTGACAGGACTTGAACCTGCAGCCTGCGGTTTTGGAGACCGCTGCTCTGCCAATTGAGCTACACCCCTATGCGGCAACACTCGCCCCACGCGGTCACAGACGACCGAGCAGGGGTCACTTGCCCCACGGCGGACCAGTGTACGGGTACCCGCCCGACTTTCCCAACCGGTCTCTCCGCCACGCGTGGCGGGCTCGGTTCAGCGTGCCGTCCGGATGGTTGCCCGGGCCTGCGCGAGCACCTTCTCGCCCAAGCAGGTGGCCGTCACGTCGAGTCGGGTGAGGCCGTCCTCGGTCACCTCACGAACCTTCGCGGTGACCTCGATCTCCGTCCCCTGGTCGTCGTCCGGGACCACCACCGGCCTGGTGAAGCGGACGCCGTAGTCGACCACCGCGTCGGGCGCCCCGGCCCACTCGGTGACCGCCCGGCCGACCAGCGCCATGGTGAACATGCCATGGGCGATCACTCCGGGCAGACCCACCTTGGTGGCGACCCGGTCGCTCCAGTGGATCGGGTTGAAGTCGCCCGAGGCGCCGGCGTAGCGGACCAGGTCCGCGCGGGTCACCTGGAACTTCTTGGCTGGCAACTCCATGTCAGGCCTCCCCGCGTACGACGATCTTGGACCAGACGGCGACCACCGGTTCCCCGCCGACGGTGCTCACGTCGGTGCGTGTGGTCAGGAAGCCGTGCCCGCCCCGGGTGCTGACGTCCTCGATGGTGTTGGTGCAGACCAGCTCGTCGCCCGCGACCACCGGCCGGGTGTACGCGAACCGCTGGTCGCCGTGCACCACGCGGCTGTAGTCGACGCCCAGGACCGGGTCATCGATGATCTGCTGGCTCGCGGCCATCGTGAGGATCACCGGGAAGGTCGGCGGGGCCACCACGTCGGGGTGGCCCAGCGCCTGCGCGGCCGCCGGGTCGTGATGGGCCGGGTCGGTGGCGCCGATGGCGCTGGCGAACTCACGGATCTTTTCTCGGCCCACCTGGTAGGGGGCGGTCGGCGGATAGGTCCGGCCGACGAAGGAAGGGTCCAGAGGCATGCCGCGAACCTACACGGGAAGCGCAATCGCCGATCTGGTCGGCAGGCGGCGGCGGAGCCGCACCAGACCGGTCAGATCGGCGATTGGAAGCTTCGACAGCGGCCGGCGTGAAGCCGGCCAGCGGTCAGCGGGTCTCGCGGTGGACCGTGTGCCGACCGTCGCGCGGGCAGAACTTCTTCAGCTCGATGCGGTCGGGGTCGTTGCGACGGTTCTTGCGCGTGATGTAGTTGCGCTCCTTGCACTCCACACACGCCAAAGTGATCTTCGGCCGGACATCGGTAGCCTTCGCCACGGCGGAGTGCCTTCCTCGCTAACGGAAACGAACTACGACGCGCCAGCCTAGACGCTGGCAGCGCGGACATGCAAAGTGGGCGCCGGAAGCGCCCATTCCTACGACCACCGGCAACGAGCCCGGAAGACGAGAGTAGCGGTGGCCGGACTTGAACCGGCGACACAGCGATTATGAGCCGCTTGCTCTACCATCTGAGCTACACCGCTGCGATGGGTCCAGCTGAACCCTCGAGCCCCCTTACGGAATCGAACCGTAGACCTTCTCCTTACCATGGAGACGCTCTGCCGACTGAGCTAAGGGGGCCTGCGCGACATCCCCGTGGGGCGCGCAGAAGTAAGAGTACACGGCCCGGCTCGACAGGTGAAATCGGATTGCCGGTGATCGTCTGTGCCCTGCTCAAGGCACGACACGAAGGCGCGGAAGCTCCCCATCGGAGATCGTTTCCGGCTCGACCTGGGCACCGAACCAGGCGGCCAACCGTTCGTACGGCAGCGGCCGGCTGAACAGGAAGCCCTGCCCGATCTCACAGCCGATGTCCTGGAGAAGCTCCAGGGTCAACTCACTCTCCACGCCCTCGGCGACCACCGCCAGGCCGAACTGCTGAGAGAGGGTCACCACGGCGTTGACGATGGCCAGGTCCCCCGGGTCGGTCGCCATGCCCTGCACGAACGACCGGTCCACCTTCACCTCGTGCACCGGCAGCCGGCGTAGATGCGCCAGAGACGAGTCGCCGGTGCCGAAGTCGTCCACCGACAGCCGGACACCGAGATCACGTAGCCGTCGCAGGGTCGGGATGGGCCGGTCTGTGCCGTCCAGCACCCCCGCCTCGGTGATCTCCAGGGTGAGTCGCTGCGCCGGCACCTGGTACTCGGTCAGCAACTCCTCAATCCGGTCCGGGAAGTGCTGGTCGGTGAGCGTACGGGCCGAGAGGTTGACCGCGATGGGCAGCGGCTGATTGGCCAGCGCCCAGTCGCGGCTGCGGCGCAGCCCCTCGCGGAGCACCACCTCCGTGAGCCGGCTCAACTGGCCGGTGTGCTCGGCCACCGCCACGAAGTCCTCGGGAGCGACCGTGCCGTGCGCCGGGTGCTCCCACCGAGCCAGGCACTCGACACCGACCAGGCGCCGGTCCCGCAGAGTCACCTTGGGTTGGAAGTAGACCTCCAGCTCGTCCCGATCCAGTGCGCGGCGCAGATCGCTGGCCAGACCCAGCCGGCGCAGCGATCGGGACTCCAGCGCAGGGTTGAACAGCTGCACGCTGCCCGGCACCGACTTGGCCGCCGTGGCCGCGAGGTCGACCCGAAGCAGCAGGGTCGCCGCATCGCTGCCGTGATCGGGGTGGACGGCCACCCCGACGGCGGTGTTCACGTCGAGGGTGAGCGCGTCGAAGACCATCTCGTCGCGGATCTGGTCACGCAGTTGGCTCGCAAGCTCCAACGCCGCGTCAGCGCTCTCCAACCGCAACGTCACCAGGAACTCGTCACCGCTCGCCCGGCCGACCAGAGCCGAGGACGGCGCGCTGGCCCGCAGCCGTTTGGCAACCTCGGCGAGGACCTTGTCACCCGCCGCGTGACCGAGCGACTCGTTGACCTGCCGCAACCCGTCAACGTCGAAGAGCAGCAAGGCCACCACTTCGCCGTCAGTACGGATCTTGACCGACTCTTCCAGCGCGCCGGTGATCCGCCGCCGGTTGGGCAGCTTGGTCAGGGCGTCGTGGTACGCGTCGTGTCGCAGCCGATCGACCAGCCGAGAATTCTCCAGGGCCACCGCGGCGTGCGCGGCCACCGTCTCGAAGACCGCGATGTCGGCGGGCGTGAAGTTGTTGCCATCACCGAGGCGATTGGCCACCTCGAGGGTGCCGATGACGACCTGACCCGACCGCAGCGGCACCACCACCGCGTCCTTGATCCGCCGTTCGGCCAAGTCGGCGCGGAACTCTCCGTCGGTGGTCACGCCGCGGCCGACGGCAACCGTGCGCCGGGTGTCGCGGACCCGCTCCCGGATCGTCTGCGGGGTGAGCGCCAGGTCGAGCAGACCGGGATCGTCCACCCGGGCGGTCAACAAGGTCTCGGGGTGCCGCCCCTGGGCCGGGAGCCACAGCGTCGCGTACTCCACCTGCATCAGAGCGCGGACCCGCCCGAGCAGCGCGTCCGCCAGCGTGCCGCTCTGCCCGCTCTCGACCACCGCGCGGGTCAGGTCGTACAGGTCGGTGAGGGTGCGGTGCTGACGAAAGAACTGGGCGTAGGCCCGATAGACCAGGACAAGGCCGGCGCCGAGGGCAGCGAGCAGGAGCAGCGACCACCACGTGCTCCGGACCAGGATCAGCACGATCAGGCCAACCGACACGTTGATCGCCGCGGTGAGCACCGCCGGCGTGGCGGTACGCAACGTCCCGCGCCCGGTCTGCCAGCCGTGCAGCAACGTGTGCACCGCAGCCACGCTGGCGTAACTGACCAGGATCACCATGCTCACGGCGGCGAAGATGCTGCCCCACGTGCTTGGCCCCACCCCTTTGAGGGGCGGAAGTGCCTGGAGGACCAGGACGGCCAGTGACGTCCCCGCAGCGGCCCGCGCCACGTTGAACCACACTTTGGGCGCCGAGAACCGCTGCCGAGTGTGGGTGATGAGCGACGTCAACGTGTAGATGACCACCACCGTCAGCGGCGGCAGAAAGTAGAGCGCGAGGACCATCGGCAGCTCGGTGAGCGTGACACCGATCGTCTGCCGCCGAACAACCAGGCTGAGCAGCGGCAACCCAGCCACGATCATGAGGACGAGAAGAAGGGCCGCCTCCGGCCAGTCGCCGAATGGCTCCTTCGCGACCAACCCCGTGATGGTGGCGCAGGTGACCGCGATCAACGCGAGTGGCGCGGTGATGATCCATGCGTCCTCGGACGACCTGCGCCGGGGTTGACCGCGACCGATCACAGCGCTCCTTCGGAATGACGCCGAGCGGTCACGACACCGTCACGGAGCACTCCGTCAATGACGTGTGGCGCCCCGAACAGCCACATTGGATGACGGACCCAGGGCGCCCAGCTCACTGCCAGACGATGTCGGCAGTCTGCGCGGTCGGCGTGGCGAGGTCGCCAGGCTTTACCTGCCAGACAATGTCGCCAGCCTGCACCTGCCAGACGATGTCGCCAGCCTGCACCTGCCAGACAATGTCGCCAGCCTGCACGCTGCCCCCTGCGCTGCCACCGAGATTGACACCGCCGATGCCGCTCACGAGTGCGGCGAGGACTAGAAGTGAGCCAAACAGTCGGCCCAACCTACGACCAGACATGATTGCTCCTGTCGGAAAGTATCGCGGGGGTAGTGGAGGTTCCACGATCGTGCCACAGTGCGGGCAACCAGAGAAGTGGCGGACGGCCCGACTGGCCCCACCGTCTGTGACTTCCCGCCGTTCGGCCCACCGCCCTCGTCACACCGGACCAGATCACGAGCCTGCGGGGCAGCTCACCGCTTCGTACAGCGTTGAATACGACCTTCAACACAATTCGGCCCAGCCGTAACGGAGCCATCAAATCTGGCGGGCCGGTCACTGTCAGTGACGCGCCGAACAGGCGAACCGCGCTTGCGGTCCGTGTCCAGCCATCGACCACCATACCGGCTCTTCGCCAGCCCGCCAGTACCTCGACGGATCCCTTTCAAATGGTCGAAAGGTTTCACCAACGAGAGTGGCGGAGGAACCACGCTCGATGGCCTCCCCGCCAGGCCGCGCCACCGTTGCGCCCGATGGGGAACTGGCCACGCCTTGGTGACTTCGCACGTACGAGCTCAGGATGTCCGCAGCGGCCGGAACGCGGCCCGCACCTCGGTGGAGACCTCGGTCGGCGGGACGCCGGGCACATCCACCCGACGGACGCCTATCTCGGAGACAACGCCGGCTCGACGGTGGACCCTGTACCGATGCTCAGAGATGACGCGCTCGCCCGCTTTCAAGATGCCGCCATCCTTTGGAGTGTCGGATCGGGTACGGCGGTTGAGGTAATCGAGGCAGCCTGTGACTGCCTCGTCGCAGGCGTAGACAGTCCAACCCTTCGGATCCTGGCAGGCATCTCGCCCGCTAGGGGCAGCGAGAGTGACGAGCTGCGGCGTTGGCTCGAGGACGCCCTGGCCGAACTCGCCCTGACCTACTACCGGGAGGGAAGCCGACAGGGTGAAGACGAAGCCCTCCGGATCATGGCCCGACGGCTGCTCGCCCAGGTCATCACACCCCGCGACCTGACGTCCTGGGCGTACAGGTTCATCACCTGGGATGGCACTCCCATGGCAGCCGAGCTGATCAACCTTGAGATCACCTACGACATCTTTTACGCCGACTACGAAGAGCACGACTACACCAGCACCGCGGCTGACGACCTCGACGCAGCCGTGATCGCTGAGGCTCACCGTTTGGTCTGCAACACCAGCGCCGCAAACGGTTGATCGATGGATGGTCACCCGAGTGCACCGCCGATCTTGTCGTTCATGGTGTCGTCGCCGCCGTCGATGCAGTTGGCGTAAACGCGGAGCAGAACGGCGACGCCGTGGCCCAGGCGCCGGGCGACCTCGGTCGGCGGGACGCCGGCATTCAGCCAGAGCGAGGCCGCCGCGTGCCGCAGGTCGTCGGGCCGGCGTACGAGCGGCGAGGCGACCTGAGATTCGGTGAGCGCCTTCTCGCGGGCGAGCTTCCACCACCGGTCGTAGACCGACGACAGCGGCCCCCGATCAGCATCTCTGCTGGTCAGGGGCCGTGTCTGCACCTGGTGGCGGGTGAAGGATTCGAACCTTCGAAGCTTTCGCGACGGATTTACAGTCCGCTCCCATTGGCCGCTCGGGCAACCCGCCAGGGCACCCCACCGCGTCGTAACGCGGCGGCGGAAGCAAGGATAGCGGCTCCCCCCGGCACGGACGCAACCGGGTACGGTCAGGGGGTCGTGCCGCTGGTCGGCGGCCGACGGCAGGCCCACCGCCGGACAGCAGGAGCAGAAACATGGCAGCGAACCCGTCGTTCGACATCGTGAGCAAGGCTGACCGCCAGGAGGTCGACAACGCCCTCCGGCAGGCGGAAAAGGAGCTCTCGACGCGGTTCGACTTCCGCGGCACCGGCGCGGAGATCTCCTGGTCGGGTGAGGAGGCGATCGGCCTTCAGGCGGAGACTGAGGAGCGGGTCCGCGCCGCCCTGGACGTGTTCAAGGAGAAGTTGGTCAAGCGGAACATCTCGCTGAAGTCGTTGGACGCCGGCGAGCCGCGCCCGTCGGGCAAGATCTTCAAGATCGACTGCAAGGTGATCCAGGGCATCGAGGCGGACAAGGCCAAGGCGATCAGCAAGAAGATCCGCGACGAGGGCCCCAAGGGTGTGCAGGCGCAGATCCAGGGCGACCAGTTGCGCGTCACCGGCAAGAAGAGGGACGACCTCCAGGCGGTCATCGCCCTGCTCAAGGGCGAGGACTTCGGCGTCGCCCTCCAGTTCGACAACTACCGGTAGGGCACTTCTGCCGGCTGGGGCTTGCATCCGGTACCTGGGTACAGGCTTACCGTCGGGATATGAGCGACCGACATGTCACGACGGATGCCTCCTGGGTGCCGGCTGCGTGCACTCTGCCGACGGCCGAACAGCCGCTGCGGCTCGCCGAGTTCGATCAATTTTTCCGCGATGCGGTTCGGGGTGTCGAGCGGCTGTCGGCACGGCATCTGCGGTTGCAGCTCGGCGGCGCGCAGCAGGTGGAGGAGACCGCGCGGGATCTGACGGCCCGGGAGTCGTCCTGCTGCTCGTTCTTTGCGTTCGACATCGCGCGCCCTGGCCCGCAGTCGCTGACGCTGGACGTTCGCGTAGCAGCGGCGCACGTCGACGTGCTCGAAGCCCTCGCCGAGCGGGCGACATCTGCCCGGGGTCAGAGATGACCGGGTCGGGGCTGCGCATCGGTCAGCTGGCCGATGCGGCCGGGGTCAACTCGCAGACGTTGCGCTACTACGAACGCCGGGGACTACTCACCTCCCCACGGCGGTCGCCGGGCGGACATCGGCTCTACCCGACCGACACCGTCACCCTGCTACGGGTCATCAAGACCGCACAGCGCCTCGGCTTCACCCTCAACGAGGTGGCCGACCTGCTCGACGCCGGCCGACACCAGCACAACCGACCCGACACCGGCCTCCAGGCGCGAGCCAAGGACAAGCTCGTCGAGGTGGAGCAGAAGTTGGCTGACCTGACGGTCATTCGCGACACCCTCCGCGCCGCCATCTCGGCCGGCTGCGACGACCTGGTCGCCTGCGCCGGCAACTCCTGCTGCCCGCTGCCGTTTGCTGAACTCACCGCCACGCGACCGGCTGCGCCGGAGGCACGGTCAGGGTGAGCAGCACGACCGCCAGGTGCTCAGGTTAAGGTCCGACGCATGACGGTGGTTCGATCAATCCTGCTGTTCATACTCGCCGCGATCGCCGAGATCGGCGGCGCATGGCTCGTGTGGCAGGGCTGGCGAGAGAACCGAGGGCTGCTGTGGATCGCGGCCGGAGTCATCGCACTCGGGCTCTACGGCTTCGCCGCCACCTTCCAACCTGACCCGAACTTCGGGCGTATCCTCGCCGCCTACGGCGGAATCTTCGTCGCCGGCTCCCTCGTCTGGGGCATGGTCGTCGACAAGTTCCGCCCCGACCGCTACGACATCACCGGCGCAGCGATCTGCCTCGTCGGCGTCGCCATCATCATGTACGCCCCCCGCAGCTCATAGTCATCCGCCGAATTCCAGGGTCCAGCGGAGATTGAGTCGATCAAGCGGGGACCGTTCAGACCGTGACCGGCTCTTCGGTGCGTACCGCCGTGGTTTCCGCGCGGGCGATGGACCCGGCGGGCAGCGCGGCGACCGCGGCCCCGACGGCGACCGCCGCCCCGGCGAACAGGAACGCCCAGCGGACGCCGCCGGTGTGATCCACGATCAGGCCGGCGACCGAACCACCGGCGGCGCTCGCGGCCACCGCCACGGTCACGACCCAGGTGTACGCCTCGTTGAGCATGCCGGTTGGGGCGATCCGACCGACCAGGGTGTTCTCCAGGGTCAGCGCGGGCGCGATGGTGGCCCCACCGACGACCAGCGCGGCACCCAGCGCCAACGGCGTGGGCATCATCGCGAACACCACGAAACTGCCGGCGACCGCGGCGAGCAGCAGGGCGAACTGTCGGGTCATGTTCGGCGACGGCCTGCGGACACCGAACCAGAGCCCGCCGACAGCACTGCCCGTCCCCCAGACTGCCAGCAGGATCCCGGCCAGGCTCTCCGGGTCGTCGGTGGTGTAGCCACTGGCGTACGCCGGGACGATCACGCCCGCGGCGCCGAATGCGATGCCGAGCCCGGCCACGCAGAAGAGCAGGGCCGGGAAGCCGATGACCCGCAGCGGGCCGAGCCCTCGGGCGTGGTGCTCTCGCGGGTGCGGGCGCCAGCCGCGCATCACCCGGCCGAGGGCCACGGCGGTGGTGCCGACCAGGGTGACCACGGCCGCCCCGATCAGCGCGGCGGCAGCGTCGGCGAAGATGACGAAACCGGCCACGAGCAGCGGGCCGAGTACGAAGACGACCTCGAAGAGCGAGGTCTCCGCGGCCAGTGCGGTGTTGCGCAGGGCGTACCGGCCGGAGCTGGGGTTGGTCAGCTCATTCCAGGCGCCACGGATGGCGGCGGTGAGCGGCGGGTACGTCGCGCCGGCCACGGCTGCGGCGAGGTAGATGGTGGGTAGAGCGTCGTCGCCTGAGCGGCTGGCCAGCAGCAGCCCGATGAGTGCCAGCGGGTGGGTCACGGCGGTGACCAGCAGGACAGGGCTCGGGCCGACCCGGTCGGCGATCCGCCCGGCCACCGGGCTGAGCGCGGCACCGGCGACGGCGTAGATCCCGCCCGCGACGGCGGCCAGCGCGTACCGCCCGGTCACCTGCTCGACCACCAGGAGCAGCGCCAGCGGGGTCATGCCGATCCCGAGCCGCCCGATGATGCCGGTGACCAGCAACATGGGCGCGCCGGGGATCCGCCAGACACCCAGGTACTGACGCAACGCGGCCACCGAACCTCCCGAAGATGTAATGAGCGTGAGCCGTTACGACCCTAACGCTGCCGCCCGACCGGCAGACACCGGATATCCGCCCCGACGCAGCACTCCGCCCGTACCCGGTGCGATCGGGGTACGGGCGGAGGTGGGAATCAGCGGGTCAGCGCTGGAACTGCACCGGCCCCGAGTTGGCGGCCATCTGCTCCAGCCGGGCGACCCGGTCCTCCATCTTGGGGTGCGTGGAGAAGAGCGCCGCCATGCCGCCGCCCCGGAACGGGTTGGCGATCATGAGGTGCGCGGTGCTGGTGAGCTGGCCCTGAGCCGGCAACGGCCGACGCCGCGCCACCGCATCGATCTTGCGAAGGGCGCTGGCCAGGGCCAGCGGGTCACGGCTCAACGTGGCGCCCGAGGCATCGGCCTGGAACTCGCGGCTCCGGCTGATCGCCAACTGGATGATGCTGGCCGCGATCGGGCCCAGGATCAGGGTGAGCAGCAGCACCGCCGGGTTCGGCCGGTCCTCGTCGTCCCCTCCGCCCAGCGGAATGAAGAACGCGAGGTTTGCCAGCAGGGTGATGATGCTGGCCAGGCCGGCCGCCACGCTGGAGATCAGGATGTCCCGGTTGTAGACGTGTGACAGCTCGTGCCCGATCACACCGCGCAGCTCGCGGTAGTCGAGGATCTCGGTGATGCCCTGGGTCACGCAGACCGCCGCGTGCTGCGGGTTACGGCCCGTGGCGAACGCGTTGGGCTGCGCGGTCGGGCTGACGTACAGCCGCGGCATCGGCTGCTGGGCCTCGGCAGCCAACTCGCGCACCATGCGGTACAGATCGGGGAACTGTGCCTCGGTGACCGGTTGCGCCCGCATCGAGCGCAGTGCGAGCTTGTCGGAGTAGAAGTAGGAAACGCCGTTCATGACCAACGAAATGACGACGGCGATGACCAGGCCGCCACTGCCGCCGAACCAGTAGCCCACCACGAGAATCAGCGAGGTGAGCAGGCCGAGCAGCGCGGCGGTCTTCAGACGGTTGTGGTGCACGATCTCTCCTTCGGTGCACGGATCACCGGGATCCGCTGACCGGTGTAACACTCCGGTACCCACCAACCATCCGTCTCAACGCTGAGAGTTCACTGAGACGTGCCAGGTAGGACCCTGTTTCCGGTCAGCGGCCGGCCAGATCGAGCACCAGTTGCGGAGCGACACCGAGCACCACAGCGGCCACCGTCGCCACCGCCAGCACCACCGCCACCACACCCACCAGGGGTACGGCCGCCGCACCGCCGGGAAGCGGCGCAGCCGCGCCGGACGTCGTCTGCGGCGCCCAGAGTGCGGCGGTCACCCGCAGGTAGTAGGCCAGCCCGATCACCGCGTTCAGCGCCACCACCAGCGCCAGCCAGGCCGCGCCACCGTCCAGCAGCGCCCGCACCACGGTCACCTTCGCGAACAGGCCAGCCAGCCCCGGCGGCAGCCCAGCCAGACCCACCAGCGCGAGACCGAGCGCCGCGCCGCGCCACGGGTGCCGGCGGGCCGCCCCGCGCAGGTCGTCCAGGCTGCCGCCATCCGCACCCGTCGGGCGCAGCGCGGTCACCGCGGCGAACGCCGCCAGCTCCAACACCACGAAGAAGACGGCGTACGCCAGCGCGGCGGCATACGCGGCGGACCGTGCCTCGTCCGTACGGCCGGCAGCCAGCGCCAACGCTCCCAGCGGGGCGAGGATGTAGCCGGCCTGCGCGACGGACGACCAGGCGAGCAGCCGGACCGTACGCCGCTGGCGCAGGGCGACCAGGTTGCCGACGGTCATGGTGAGCACCGCGAGCAGGGCGAGCACCGGGCCGGTCTGGTCCGCCGGCAGCGCCCGCTGCACCACGGCGAGCAGAGCGACCAGGCCGCCCAGCTTCGACGCCGTGGACAGGTACGCGGCCACCGGCAGCGGCGCTCCGTCGTAGGTGGCCGGCGCCCAGGCGTGGAACGGCACCGCCGCCACCTTGAAGGCCAGCCCGACCAGCAGCACCGCCACCGCGGCGGTGGTCAGCGGCAGGTCCCGCAGCTCCGGCCGCTCGGCGAGCAGCGTGTTGAGCCGGTCCAGGTGCAGCCCACCGGTCACCGCGTACAGCAGCGCCGCGCCGAGCAGGGTCAGAGTGGTCGCCACCACGCTGACCACGAAGAAGGTCACGGCGGCCTCGGCACTGGCGAGGCTCCCCCGGCGCAGGCCGACCAGCACGTACAACGGCAGGGTCAGCGTCTCCAGGGCGACGATCAAAGTGATCAGGTCGCCGGCCGCACCGAGCACCACGCCGCCGGTCATCGAGCAGGCCAGCAGGAAGCAGTACTCCCCCACCGGCGACCGACCGGCCTTCAACGCGGGCACGGACAGCCCGAGCACGCCCAGGGTGAGCAACGCCACCACCGCGCCGACCAGAGCGGCGCGACCACCGAAGATCCACGAGCAGTCCGCGCCGACGCAGAACGTCCGCCGCTCCCCCGCCGCGCCGACCAGGGCGGCGCCGACCGCCGTACCGAGCGCACCGAGCGCGGCCACCACGATCGTGGCCCGCGGCCGGGCCAGCAGCAGGTCGGTGATCAGCACGAGCACGGCGGTGCCGGCGGCCAGGTAGGCCGGCAGCAGTGCCACGCTGTCCACGCTCTGCACCACGTTCACCAGACCGCCTCTGTCCGCGACTGCGGGGCTCGCAACACCGGCTCACTCCTCGCGCTCACGGAAAGACCACCCCAATGAGGGCATCGACCGGGGCCTCGGCGACGCCGAGGACGAGCGCCGGGGCCAGCCCGATGGCCAACGCGAGCAGGACCAGCGGCACCCATGCGGTCAGCTCGGCACCGGCCAGAGCGGGGCCGACCCGGCCGACCGAGGTGCTCGGCCGGCCGTGGGTGACCTGGCGCAGCAGCCGCAGGAAGTACGCGGCGGTGAGCGCGCCGCCGATCGCGGCCAGCACCCCGAGGGTGGTCCAGAGCGGGCCGCCCACCTGGATGGCCGCGATCACCGTGAACGCCTCGCCCCAGAAGCCGGCCAATCCGGGCAGGCCGAGCGACGCGATCGCCGCGAACGCGAGCAGGCCAGCCAGCCGAGGCGCGGTCTCCCGCAGCCCGGACAGCTCGGCGAGAGTGCCCGTGCCGGTACGGTCCTTCACCGCACCCGCCAGGAAGAACAGCAGGCCGGTGATCACCCCGTGTGCGACGTTGCCGATCAACGCCGCCTGGATGCCGGTGGTGGTCAGCGTGGCGACGCCCAGCAGCACGAAGCCCATGTGCCCCACGCTCGAGTACGCGATCAGCCGCTTCACGTCGGCCTGGGCCAGGCAGACCAGCGCGCCGACCAGGATCGCGGCGACCGCCAGCACGCCGAGCACCGGTGCCGCCCAGCGGGCACCCTCCGGCGCAACCCCCACCGCCACCCGGATCAGACCGTAGGTGCCCATCTTCAGCAGCACCCCGGCCAGCACGACACTGCCCACCGTGGGGGCCTGGGTGTGCGCGTCGGGCAGCCAGGAGTGCAGCGGCCACAGCGGACTCTTCACCGCGAACGCCAATGCGAACAGGGTGAACGCGGCCAACTGGGTGCCCCGGGACAACCCGTCGCCACCGGTCAGCGCCACCACGTCGGCGGTGCCGGCGGCGGCCACCACGACGTACACGCCGACCAGCAGCAACACCGAGCCGAACAGGGTGTAGAGCGCGAACTTGCGGGCCGCCCGACGCCGGTCCGTGCCACCCCAGCCGGCGATGATCGCGTACATCGGCAGCAGGACGACCTCGAAGAAGAGGAAGAACAGCACCAGGTCCAGGGCCAGGAAGGTGCCCAGGATGCCCACCTCGACCACCAACAGCAGCGCGACCAGCGCCCGGCCACTGCCGCCGCCCGGCACTCGCCACATCGTGTACGCGCAGCAGAGCAGCGTGAGCAGCGCGGTCAACACCACCAGCGGCCAGGAGATGCCATCGACGCCGAGATGGAAGCGCAACTCCAGGCCGGGCACCCAGGGCAGGTCCAGTTGATGCCACGGACGCACCGCCGGCCCGTCAGCCGACCAGGCCATCCAGCCCCGCCCGCCGAACACCAGCGGCACCGCCGCCAGCAGGGTCAGCGCCGCCGCGACCGTGCCGACCAGCCGGGCCGCCCGGTCCCGTGGCGTCGCCGCCACTGCGGCCGCGCCGAGCGCCGGCACCGCCAGAACAGCGACCAGCAACACCTGCCCAAACGTCATCGGACCGCCTTTGTTCGCGACTGCGGGGCTCGCAACCCCGGCTCACTCCTCGCGCTCACCGGACCGCTCCAATCACGGCCGCTGCCAACCCGATCAGCAGCGCGCCGGCCAGCACCCCTGCGGCGGCCCGGGGCAGCGCCGCCCGGTGCAGCGCGGCCAGCCCTGCGCCCAGACGGGACGCGGCCCGGCCACTGCCCTCAACCGCGCCGTCCACCACCACCTCGTCGCTCGTGCGCACGGCGCGGGCCAGCGCGCGGACGGGGCGTACGACCAGGGTGTGCTGGACGTCGTCGAGCCGGAACGCGCGGGCGAAGACCGGCCGCAGCGGACCCAGCGCGGTCGCCGGGTCGGCGGCCGGGTCACGACGCCAACCCAGCAGCACCAGCCCGGCGCCGACCAGCAGCAGCGCGAGCGGCAGCAGCAACCCCGGCCCGAGGTGGACCAGGCCGTCCTCGGAGCCCGCCACCGGCACGGTGGGGAACCGCAACCGATCGGCGAACACCCCGACGAACCCGAGAAGACCGAGCAGCGCGGCCGGCACGGCCAGCAGCAGCACCGGCCAGCGCAGCAACGCCGGCGGGTCGTGCGGCCGGACCAGGGGCATGCGGGGAGCGCCGAAGAAGGCTCGCAGCAGCAAACGGCCGGCGTACCAGGCGGTGATCGCCACGCCGATCAACCCGGCCAGCCACACCAGCCAGCCCACCCAGGACGGCGCCGGGCCGGTGCCTTCCAGCGCGGCGGCTTCGGCCACCGTCAGTACGCCGTCCTTGCTCCAGAAGCCGGCCAACGGCGGCACCCCGGCCAGCGCGCCCAGGCCCACCACGGTGCACCAGAACGTCACCGGCATGCTCCGTCGCAGCCCGCCCATCTCCGACATCAGGGTGGTGCCGACCGCGTGGATCACCGCGCCGGCGGCGAGGAACAGCAGCGCCTTGAACGCGGCGTGGGTGAGCAGGTGGAACAGCGCCGCCGACGGCGAGCCGACCGCCAGCGCGCCGGTCATGTAGCCCAACTGGGAGACGGTCGACCAGGCCAGCACACGTTTGATGTCGTCCTGTGCGGTGGCGGCGAGCGCGCCGAGCAACAGCGTGATCGCGCCGATCACCCCGAGCACGGTCAGCGTCACCGGCGCGGCCGTGAACAGCGGGTAGAGCCGGGCCACGGCGTACACCCCGGCGGCGACCATCGTCGCCGCGTGGATCAGCGCCGAGATCGGCGTCGGGCCGGCCATCGCGTCCGGCAACCAGGTGTGCAGCGGGAACTGCGCGCTCTTGCCGGCCACCCCGGCGAGCAGCAGCAGACCGGCAGCGGTCAACGTCGCGGTGGAGTGGTCGTGGGCGAGCACGTCGGCGATCCGGAAGCTGCCCGCCGACACACCGAGCAGCGCGATGCCGAGGAGGAACCCGACGTCACCGACCCGGGTCACCAGGAACGCCTTCATCGCAGCCGCCGGCGCGCCGGGCAGTCGGCGGTCGTGGGCGATGAGCAGGTACGAGCAGAGGCCCATCACCTCCCAACCGACCAGCAGCATGATCAGGTCGCTGGCGACCACCACCAGCAGCATGGCACCGGTGAAGAGGCTGATCTGGGCGGCGTACGGCGGGTAGCGGTGGTCGACGTCGATGTCGTCGTGCGGGCCACGCCGCAGGTAGCCGATCGAGTAGACCTGCACGGCCAGGGCGACCGCGGTGACCGCCACCGCGACCAGCGCGGCGGCGCCGTCCAGCCGGACGCCGAGCGTCACCATCAGCCCGCCGATGTCGACCCAGGTGGTCGATGTCTCCGTCGGCCCGTCGACCGTCAGCAGCAGCGCGACGGCCAACGCCAGCGCGCCGGCCGCGCCGATGACCCCGAGCGCGACGGCCGCCCGACGGGCCCGGTCACCGCCTTCCGCACCCCCGCTCGGGTGACGCGGGGCCGGCGGCAACAGCAGGCCGAGCAGACCAGCGACCAGCGGTACGGCGGGCAGCAGCACTCCGAGCAGCCCGGTCACCGGCCCGCCTCCCCGTCCCGGCCGGCGGTGGCCGGCTCCCGCCCACCGACCGGCTGCGACGACTCGGCCGGCTCGGTCAGCGGCACGTCGTCCACCGCCACGGTCGCCCGCAACCGGTAGAGCTGCAGGACGATCGCCAGCCCCACCCCGATCTCGGCGGCGGCGAGGACGATGACGAACAGCGCGAAGACCTGCCCGGAGTGCGGCAGCACGGCGCGAGCGGTGGTGTCCGCGGTGACCAGGATCAGGTTGACCGCGTTGAGCATCAACTCGACCGACATCAGCACCAGCACCGCGTTGCGCCGACGCAGCACGCCGTAGACGCCGAGGCCGAACAGCAGCGCGGCGGTGACGTACGGGATGACCGGCCTCACCGGCGCCCCCCGGATTCGATGTCGGTCAGGCCACCCGGCGCTGCCGTGCCATCGCGTTGCGGGTCTGGTCGGCCGATGTCCGGTCGGGACAGGACCACCGCGCCCACCAGGGCGGACAGCAGCAGCACGGAGAGCACCTCGAACGGCAGCACCCAGGACCCGAAGATCTGCTCCCCCAGCCGCTCGGCGGTGCCCGCGTCGGGCAGCGTGACGGTGCTCCAGCGGTACGCGTCGACCAGCAGGACGGTCAGCCCCAGCCCGGCGCCGCCACCGATCAGGGCGGCCGGCCAGCCGGGCCGGTCCAGGTCGTCGGAGGCGCCGATCGGGGCCCGGGTCAGCATCACCGCGAACAGCAGCAGGACCACCACCGCGCCCACGTAGATCAGCACCTGCACCCAGGCCACCAGCTCGGCACTGAGCACCAGGAAGTCACCGGCCAGCGCGCCCAGGCAGACCACCAGGTAGAGCCCCGCCCGGACCAGGTGTTTCGTGGTCACCACCAGCAGGCCGGCACCCACCGCCACCGCGCCCAGCGCGAGCAGCAGCACGTCCGCGCCGGTCACCGAGCCGCCCTCACGGCTCGGGCGGCCCCACGTCGCGCGGTCACACATCGCGCGGTCCCACGTCGCGCGGTCCCACGTCGCGCGGTCACGAGGCGGCACCTGGGTCGGCGTCGGGCTCGGAGCGTACCGATGGAGGAGCCGGACGGGCGGCGGCCGCCTTGCGCGCGGCGGCGGTCTCCTCCTTGGCCGGCTCGCCGTTGGGGTCGTGCGCGGGCGGCGGTGGGACGGTGGCCATCCACTGACCGAGGTGATCCTTGTCGTGCAGCAGGTCCTTGATGTCGTACTCGGCGTACTCGAATTCTGGTGACCAGTAGAGCGCGTCGAACGGGCAGACCTCGATGCAGATGCCGCAGTACATGCAGAGCGAGAAGTCGATGTCGAACTTGTCGAGCACGTTGCGCTGGCGGGGGCGGGCGGCGCCGGGCACCACCACCTCCTCCTTGTGCGAGTCGATGTAGATGCACCAGTCCGGACACTCGCGGGCGCAGAGCATGCAGACCGTGCAGTTCTCCTCCGACAGCGCGATCACACCGCGCGAGCGGGGCGGCAGGTCGGGGGCCACGTCCGGGTACTGCTGGGTGGTCGATCGGCTGGTCATCGTCTTGAGGGTGACCGCCAGCCCCTTCACCAGGCCCGCGCCGGGCAGACCGCGCGCGCTGGTGGCGCCGGCCGGGTCGCCGTGCTCGCTGGGGTCGCTCATGTCGACCATCCTGCCCTGTGGCCCCGGTGCGCGCGACCACCACCCGTGGGTCGATGACCCTAGGGTCTGCTCGGGAAGCGCGGCGACCTACCGATCAGCCGGATCACGCCCCGGGTCCACCGACGACCGTCGGTGGGAGCATCTCGACGCCGAGCTGTTGGAGCAGTTGGAACAGCTCGTTGCAGCTCCACACCTCGACGATCCGGCCCGCCGCGTCGAAGCGGAGGAACGTCGCACCGGAGTAGCTGACCACCTGCCCGGTCGGGGGCACCGGCCCGAACTGACCGACGTGCGTGCCGGCCGCACGCCAATGGACGGCCACCCGTTCACCGGCCGCCACCACGTCCACGATCTTGTAGCGCAGGTCCGGGAAGGCCGCCCGCCGCTCGCGGTGCCAGGCCAGCGTCGCCTCCGGCCCGGTGCCGCCCAGCCCCGGGCACTCCTCGGCGATCAACTCGTACGCCGACTCCTCCCGGCGTGCGTTCCACACGTCGGCGATGAACCGCCGGGCCGCCGCCTCCACATCCGTCATGACGGCAGGGTAGTCGCGCCGGTGGCCCATGAGACGAGGCCAGGTTGACCCGCCCGGCACCGCCAGGCCGGAGATCCGCGAGGATGGGACGGAGACGGCAACAGACCGGAGGGTGACGTGGGCGAGGAAACAGGCGGCAAGTACGTCGAGCCGGGCGGCGGGTTCACCCGCGACCAGCGGTACATCGCCACCCGGATCACCGAGGACGGGCGCGACGGGTACCCGGCGGAACCGGGCCGGTACCGGCTGGTTGTCAGTCGGGCCTGCCCGTGGGCCAACCGCCTGATCATCGTGCGGCGGCTGCTCGGCCTGGAGGACGCCATCTCGATGGGGGTGGCCGGGCCGACCCACGACGCTCGGAGCTGGACCTTCGACCTCGACCCGGGTGGCCGGGACCCGGTGCTCGGCATCGAGCGCATCCAGGAGGCGTACTTCAAGCGCTTCCCCGGGTACGAGCGCGGCATCACCGTGCCGGCGATCGTCGACGTGCCGACCGGGCAGGTGGTGACCAACGACTACGCGCAGATGAGCCTCGACCTGTCCACGCAGTGGCGCGCGTACCACCGCGACGGCGCCCCGCAGCTCTACCCCGAACACCTGCGGACTGAGATCGACGAGGTCAACCGCGTGGTGTTCTCCGACGTCAACAACGGCGTCTACCGGTGCGGTTTCGCCGGCACCCAGGAGGCGTACGACAAGGCGTACCACCGGCTCTTCGACCGGCTGGACTGGCTGAGCGAGCGGCTGACCGACCAGCGCTACCTGGTCGGCGACACCATCACCGAGGCCGACGTGCGGCTGTTCACCACGCTGGCTCGCTTCGACCCGGTCTACCACGGCCACTTCAAGTGCAACCGGCAGAAGCTGAGCGAGATGCCGGTGCTGTGGGCGTACGCCCGGGACCTGTTCCAGACCCCCGGTTTCGGCGACACCACCGACTTCGACCACATCAAGCGGCACTACTACGAGGTGCACCGCGACATCAACCCGACCGGGGTCGTGCCGCTCGGGCCCGACCTGTCCAACTGGGTCACCCCGCACGGTCGGGAAGCCCTGGGTGGCCGTCCCTTCGGCGACGGCACCCCGCCCCCGCCGCCGGCCGAGCCCGTCGACCCCGCACACACCCCACTGCGCTAAACAGACCCCACGCCCCCACGCCCCGCCGATCTTGCACTTTGTGCCGCCGAAATGCCCGCTTCACCGCCTTTGTCGGGGCAGGAAGTGCAAGATCGACGCGGCGTGGGGGTCGGGTTAGAGGGCTATGCGGACGGCTGCAGTCAGGACCAGCTGCGCCAGGGACGCGGGGACCAGCACCAGCCAGCAGAGCCGTTGCAGCTGGTCCTCGCGCAGCCGGGGGTAGGACACCCGGAGCCAGATGATCACGAAGGCCACGGCGAAGACCTTGAGCAGCGTCCAGAGCCAGCCCAACTGCTCGTCGGCGAACGGGCCCTGCCACCCGCCGAGGAACAGCACCGTGGTCAGCGCGGCGATCACCACGATGCCGACGTACTCGGCGAGCAGGAAGAACGCGAAGCGCAGACCCGTGTATTCGGTCATGTAGCCGAAGACCAGCTCCGAGTCGGCCACCGGCATGTCGAACGGCGGCCGGCGGATCTCGGCCAGCCCGGCGACGAAGAAAATGATCATCGCGGGTGCCTGCCAGAGCAGCCACCACGGCTGCCACGCCTCGACGATGCCGGAGAGGCTCAGCGTGCCCGCCGCCATCGCCACCGAGGCGGCGGCCAGCACCAGCGGCAGCTCGTAACCGAGCAACTGGGCGGCCCCACGCAGCCCACCGAGCAGGCTGTACTTGTTGGCCGACGCCCACGCCGACATGAGCACCGCCACGACCCCGACACCGACCACGGCCAGCACGAAGAACAGGCCGATGTCCAACGGTTGCCCGACCAGGTCGTTCGGGCCGAGCGGGATGACCAGCAGCACCAGCAGGTAGGGCACCAGGGCCACCGCCGGGGCCAGCCGGAACACCGCCCGGTCCGCCTCGCGCGGGGTGATGTCCTCCTTCTGCACGAACTTGACCCCGTCCGCGACCAACTGGGCCCAGCCGTGGAAGCCACCCGCGTACATCGGGCCGAGCCGGCCCTGCATGTGCGCCATCACCTTGTGCTCGGTCTGGCCGACCAGCAACGGCAGGGTGAGGAACGCGACCAACACGCCGCCCACCCGCAGCACCAGCTCCACCCAGAGCGGCATCAGGTCGTACCCCCGTCGTCGTCGGTGCGGTCAGCGCGGGCCGGCGGGTCCGCGACCGGGCCGGGCGCGGGCTGCTCGGGTGCGGCCCGGCCGTCGTCGGCCGCTGAGGACCGGGGAGTACGCGCCGGACGGGCCCCCGGGGCCGGCCGCGCCGGACGCTCACCGGCCGGCCTGGCCGGGGTGCCGCCGCGCGGACCCTCCCCCACGCCACCCGCGCCGGCCGGGGTGGGCGTGGTCCCCCACTCGCCCGGAGCGGGAACGCCCGGCGGGCGGATCGGTCGGCGCCCACCGCCGGCCTCGGACTCGCCCGGCTCCTTCGCACCCGGCCAGGGCTTGGCCACCCGGGAAGCGAGCACGAACTCCTTACGCAGCGGATGGCCCTCGAACTGCGGCGGCAGCAACAGCGGCCGCAACTCCCCGTGACCGGCGAAGTCGATGCCGAACATCTCGTGCGTCTCCCGCTCGTGCCAGGCGGCACCCGGGTAGACGTCGACCACCGAGGCGACCGTGGGCGCGCTGCGCGGCAACCGGGTACGCAGCAGCACACCGTGCCGCAGCCGCGTCGACCAGAGGTGCGCCACCACGTCGAAGCCCTCGGCCAACTCGTCCACGGCGGAGAGCCAGTCGAAGAAGTCGCAGGCCAGCTCGGTGTCGTCGCGGGCGGCGCGAACAGCGACCAGCCAGCTCGCCGGCGGCACATCGACGGTGGCACGGGCGAACCGCTGCCCGCCGGAGACCGACGGGGTCGCCTCAACCGGCGCGAGCAGCGCGACCAGCCGAGCGCCGACCTCTTCGGGAGTCATGCCGCTGATCCTAGTGCCGGCCCGGACCGCGCCCGTCCGTCGCCGATGCCCGGCGATCTGCCGGCTTTGGTCGCGGCGCAGCGCTCGGCGGGGAAGGATGAGGGTGTGCGCGCTGTGACTGTGACACCCGGGGTCGCCAACTCGCTGGGCCTCGTCGAGGATCAGCCCGAGCCGGCTGCCGAGGAGGGCGCCGTCCTGGTCGAGGCGCTGGCGGTGGGGATCTGCGGCACCGACCACGAGATCATCGCCGGTGCGTACGGCGAAGCGCCGCCGGGTGCCGACCGCCTCATCATCGGGCACGAGTCGCTCGGCCGGGTGATCGAGGACCCGACCGGCACCCTGCAACCCGGTGACCTGGTCGCCGGGATCGTCCGGCATCCCGACCCGGTGCCCTGCTCGAACTGCGCGGTCGGCGAGTGGGACATGTGCCGCAACGGGCAGTTCACCGAGCACGGCATCAAGGCACTGCCCGGTTTCGCGCGCGACCGTTGGCGGATCGAACCCCAGTTCGCGGTCCGACTCGACCCGGCGCTGGCCCAGGTCGGCGTGCTGCTGGAGCCGACCAGCGTGGTGGCCAAGGCATGGGACCACATCGAGCGGATCGGGCACCGGGCCGAGTGGCAGCCTCAGACGGTGCTGGTGACCGGTGCCGGGCCGATCGGGCTGCTGGCCGCACTGCTCGCCGCCCAGCGCGGGCTCTCGGTCCACGTGTTGGACCGGGCGACCGATGGCCCGAAGCCGGAGCTGGTCGCCGCGCTCGGCGCCACCTACCACGCGGTGCCGGTCAACGACCTGCCCTTCGAGCCGGACGTGGTCATCGAGTGCACCGGCGCACCCACGGTTGTCCTCGACGTCATGTGCAAGGCGGCCCCGACCGGCATCGTCTGCCTCGCCGGGGTGTCCAGCGGCGGCCGGATCATCGACTTCGACGCCGGGGCGCTCAACCGGGCGCTGGTGCTGGAGAACAACGTGGTGTTCGGCTCGGTGAACGCCAACCGGCGGCACTGGAACATGGCCGCGCAGGCACTCTCCCGAGCCGACCAGGTGTGGCTCGAGTCGCTGATCACCCGTCGGGTGCCGGTGAACAGGTACGCCGACGCGTACACCTCCGGGCCGGACGACATCAAGGTGGTGCTGGAGTTCGCGTCCTGAGCGACGCCCCTCCCGATCAGATGCCCGGCAGCCGGCCGTTGCGGAACAGGTCGACGAAGAGCTGGTGGTCCTGCCGGGCGCGCACCCCGTACACGTGCGCGAAGTCCACCAGGTGGGTGACGAAGCCCGACTCGTCGGCATCCACCGCCGCGACGATCGCCTCCTCGGTGGAGTAGTCCACCAGGTCGTGGCTGGATTCGTCGTCGGCGACCGAGTGCATCCGGGCCACCGCCCGACCAAGGTCGACGAGCACCCCGGTCAGCTCCTCCGGCTCGTTCACGTCCGACCAGTCCAGGTCGGCGGCGTACGGGGAGACCTCGGCGACGAGCTGACCAGTCCCGTCCAGCTCGGTGAAGCCCAGCCACGGGTCGGCGTGCGCCTGCAACGCCCGCTGCGACTCGGCAGTCCGGTGACCCTGGTGCTGGAAGTAGCCGCGGACCGACTCGTCGGTGACGTACCGCGCCACGGCCGGCACCTGCGCCTGCTTCATGTAGATGACGACGTCGTTCTCCAGAGCCTGGGTGTGCCCCTCCAGCAGCAGGTTGTACGACGGCAACCCGGCCGAGCCGATGCCCACCCCTTTACGCAGCACCACATCCTTGATCCGCGCCGCCACCGGCCGGAGCTGCGTCGAGGCGGCGGGCAGGGTGCCCAGGTAGTCCTGGAAGGCGGCCCGAACCTTGTCCCGGGTGGCGTCGTCGATCTCGAAGACGCCGTCACCGATGGAGAAGCGTCGCTCGTAGTTGTCGACGGTGGTCTGCGCGGCGAGCAGGTCGACGCGGGTGTTGAGCCGGGCCTGCTGGAGCACCCGGCGCAGCACCCCGTCGGCGTTGTCCAGGGTGATCGAGCCGATCGCGTCGTCACCGCCGGCGGCGATCGCGCGCAGCTCGGTCAGGTACGACCGGGCGAAGCCGGCCACCAGGTCCCCGATCGCCGTGTCGGAGAGCGCCTTGCCGTAGCCGAGCAGCGCCACGCTGGCCGCGAGCCGTCGCAGGTCCCAGGTGAACGGACCGACGTACGCCTCGTCGAAGTCGTTGACGTTGAACACCAGTTGCCCGGAGGCGTTCATGTAGGTGCCGAAGTTCTCCGCGTGCAGGTCACCGTGGATCCACACCCGACTGGTCCGCTCGTCGGAGAACCGGTCGTCGGCGAATTCGCCGAGCTGGTCGGCGTAGAACAGCGCGGCGCTGCCCCGGTAGAAGGCGAACGGTGAGGCCGCCATCTTGCGGAACTTCCGGCGGAAGGCGGCCGGGTCGATCGCCATCGACGCACCGAACTCCTCGGTGAGCACGTCGACGATGTGGGCGGACCGCTGGTCGGTGGAGCTGCTCATGATGCGCAGGCTAGCCCGGCCCAGCCACCCCGGACGTCGGACAACCGACTTGTCCCCTCCGGCCGACGGGCCAAGGTCCGCTCCACCAACGGCGGCTGTGCCGTCAGTTCTGGGCGGGTGGGCGTACCGGTGGGGCGGTGAGCGAGTCGACCGAGCGCGGGGCGGCGGCCTCGCGGGGCGGGGCGTCCAACGGCGCAGCGAGCACGTCCGGGCGGGGCACGCCACCCACGCCCGACTGCTCGGCGGCGATCTTCTCCTGAAGGCGCAGGATGCCGTGCAGCAGCGCCTCCGGCCGAGGCGGGCAGCCGGGCACGTACACGTCGACCGGGATGAGCTGGTCGACGCCCTTGGTCACCGAGTACGAATCCCAGTAGGGGCCGCCGCAGTTGGAGCAGGCACCGAACGAGATGACGTACTTCGGCTCGGGCATCTGGTCGTAGAGCCGCTTGATCGCCGGGGCCATCTTGTCGGTCACCGTGCCGGAGACGACCATCAGGTCGGCCTGCCGGGGGCCGTGGGCGAACGGGATCACGCCGAGTCGCATGAAGTCGTGCCGGCCCATGCTGGTGGCGATGAACTCGATCGCGCAGCAGGCCAGGCCGAAGTTGAACACCCAGAGCGAGTAGCGGCGCCCCCAGTTCAGCACGAACCGGATCGGCTCACCGAGCACTGCCGGCAGCTGCACCATTTCCCCTCCCGTCCCCCACCGGACAGTCAACCACAGCCTCCGGGCGCAACCCTGGGTGCCGGTGGCGACGCCGACCCGCGACGGCGGACAGTCGGGTTTACGGCACGGGATCCGCAACCACCCCGGCCGCTGTGGAGTGTTACCGGCGCCAGGGGGACTGACCCTACGGCGACGGGGAGGGGCAGTGACGGCAACGATGGGGGCACGCGCGAATGAGCCACCGGTGGCGATGAGGACCGGCGGGTCGGACGCGGTTACGACAACCTTCGACGACTTCTACCACGCACATTTCCGAGGGGTGACCGCGCAGTTGTGCGCGTACACCGGGGACCTGGGACAGGCGCAGGACCTGGCTCAGGAGGCGTTCTGCCGGGCGCTGGCCCGCTGGGACCGCCTGGTCCGGTACGAGGATCCGGTGGCGTGGGTCCGGCGGGTCGCGTGGAACCTCGCCCGGAGCCGGTGGCGCCGGCTCCGCACCGCCCGCGACCACCTGCTGCGGCAACGGCGAACCGAGGCGGAGGTCGCCGGACCGACGCCCGACCGCGTGGCCATCGACGCCGCGCTGGCGAAGCTGCCCCCCAACCACCGCCGGGCGGTCATCCTGCACTACCTGGCCGACCTGTCGGTGCATCAGATCGCTGCTCAGGAAGGGGTGGCTGAGGGCACCGTCAAGTCCTGGCTGCATCGCGGCCGGGTCGCCCTGGCCGGTCTGCTCGACGAGAACACCGAGGGGGTGTGGGATGTCTGACCTCGATCCGCTACTGCGCGAGCGGTTCGCCGCGTACCGCAGTGACGTGACGGCCAGCGTCGTCGGTCCCGGGCCGGAGCGGGCGCGGCACACCCTGCGCCGAAGGCGGCGGACGACGGCGGTGGCCGTGGCTGTCGCCGGGGTCATCCTGGTCGTGGCCCCGGTCGTCGCCAGTGCCGCGCTGCGTAACGATCCTCACCCGCCGGTGCCGGCGGAGTCCGTCGAACCGACAGCCCCGCCGACGGCAGGCCCCACGCCGACCGTCACCGGGTCGCCGAGCCCGCCGGCAACCGCCACGGGGACGCCGGACGCCCGGATCAGCCGGACGCAGCTACTCGCAGCACGCCTCGACCTGCCGGACTGGCCGCCGAACTTGCCGTCGACCTGCACAACCGCGAAGGTGCGCCTGGCGACCAGTTCCAACACCGCCTACGTGCCGTTGCTCACCGACGTTCCGGTGGGCCACGCCGACCTCGACGGCGACGGCGCCGACGAGACGGTCGCCGTCATCGCCTGTCGGTTCGGCGAGGCGTTGGCGAAGCAGGTGGTCGCCTTCGACCGGGACAGCAGTGGGCGGATCGTGACGCTCGGCCGCGTCGTCCGCACCACAGACGGTGTCGAGGACATCCTCGGCGTGACGGTCTCCACGGCCGGCTCGGTCCAGGTACGGGTGGCCGACCTTCAGCCATGCTGCGACATCCCGACGTACTGGCGGCAGGAACAACTGCGCACGTACCGGTGGGAGGGGGGCCGGTTCACCCAGACGGACGGCCCGACGACGTTCGGAAAGGACCGTCGGCTCACCAATCTGCGACTGACCATGACGTACAAGCTGGGTGGGCTCGTCGAGAACGACGCCCGGCAACATCTCACCACCGTCCTGACCGTCAAGAATGCCGGACCTCGCGACGCGGAGCGGATCAGCTTCGAGGGGCTGGGCCTGGGCGAGCCGACGGGCGGCGACTGGTCGACGTGCGACCCGCCGCCGGCGACCGAGCCGGACGACTCCGCGTGTCTGCTGCCCGGGATACCGGGCGGTGAGACCCGCAAGTACACCTTCGAGGAGTTGGTGCCCGGCGGGGCGCGGCAGGAGTCCATGACTCCGCGGAACATCGTCGTGTCGCACTGGGACCGGCAGGACCGCAGATGGCGCGATCTCACGCCGGACGACAACAAGGTCACGCTCGATCTTCGTTGAGCCTGCCGGTGCCCCACCCGTACGGGTGGGGCACCGGCGGTTCAGCCGCCGGCCTACCAGGTGGGACGTTGCAGCAACCCGACGAACTCGACCAGCAGCCGTTCGCGCACCGCGGGCGGAGCGGCGTCGAGCAGCGTGTTCACCACCGCCATCCGGTCCGGCGTCGGCGCGTCCCCGGCGCCGAGTCCGAGCGCGCCGGCCAAGCCGGCGACCAGTTCGGGGGTGAGCGCGTCCGGGGTCAGCGACGTCGCCAGTGCCGTCAGTTCGGGCGGCAGGGCGACCGGGCCGGCTGCCCGGGCCGTGGCCACCGCGTCGGCCAGGTCCGGCCCGAACTCGGCCACCCGGGGCGCGACCGCCGCGGTCACGGTGAGGTGCACGCTGGCGGGCAGGCCGGCGTACGACAACTGGGGTTGGGTGTGCCAGCCACGCGCGGTCAGCTCGTCGACCAGGACGAACAGGTCGGGGCCGCCCTCGGTGGCGGTGAAGCAGACCACTGTGGACTCTGGTTCGGCCATCAGCCGCAGCCCGTCGACGGCGCGGACCGCGTCGGCCAGGCCAGCGACCGCGTCCCGGGTGAGGGCGGCCAGCCGCAGGTAGCCGTCGTCGCCGAGGTGCCGCAGAGTCGCGTACGCGGCGGCGATCGGCCCGCCCGAGCGGGTGGACGCGATCACCGGGTTGATCATCGTGTAGCCGGGCCAGTCGGCGTACGCGAAGTACTGCGGGGCGCGCAACGCGGCGTCGCGGTGCAGCAGCACCGACACGCCCTTCGGCGCGTACGCGTACTTGTGCAGGTCCACCGAGATGGAGGTGACCCCGGGCACCGCGAAGTCGAACGCCGGCACCGGCTCCCCGAGACGACGCAGGTACGGCAGGGTCCAGCCGCCGAAGCAGGCGTCCACGTGGCAGCGCACCCCGGCGTCGGCCGCCGCAGCCGCGATCTCCGCGACCGGGTCCATCACCCCGTGCGCGTACGACGGCGCGGAGCAGGCGACCAGCACCGTCTCCGGGCGGATGGCGGCTGCCATCGCAGCCGGGTCGGGGCGCAGCGTGTCCGGGGAGACCGGCACGACATCCATCGCCACCCGCAGGTAGTGCGCCGCCTTGGCGAACGCGGCGTGCGCGCTCGACGGCACCACGATCCGGGGTGCGGCGATCTCCGGGTGGGCGTCCCGGGCCGTCTTGACGGCGAGGATCAGCGACTCGGTGCCGCCGCTGGTGACGCTGCCGACGACGTCCGGTGCCGTCGTGTCCGGCCCGCCGCCGAGCACCCGGCCAGCGGTACCGACCAACGCGTTCTCCATGGCCAGCAGGGACGGGAACGCGGTCGGGTCCAGCCCGTTGACGTGCGCGCTCTCCCGGTGGGCGGCAGCGGCCAGCTCGTCCAGCCCCGGCACCGCCGGGTCGTAGACGTACGCGAACAGCCGCCCCCCGTGCGTAGGCCGGTCAGCGCCGCGCAACGCACGAACCTCGGCAAGAACGTCCTCTGCGGCCACCCCGTCGGCGAAAAACGCCCCGACCCTCACCCTGTTCTCGTCGATCATGGACTCGTGGTGCCCTTCTTGTCATGGTCAGCGGCTTTCGTCCCCCACCACAACTCCATGATCGACGCGCTGGTCGTGCGTGGCGGCGGCGGTGGTGGCGGTTAGGACGGCGGGGGTGAGGGTGTAGCTCCGGAGGACGAGGATCGGGGGGGCTATCAGCAGGGCTGGGATGATCGTGAAGCCGAGGAGGACGCCCAGTCTCGCCGTGTCCGACTGGGCGGCTGCCGAGCCGGTGTCGGAGGACACGTAGCCGGAGATCTGGAGCACCAGTCCGTAGATGCCCGGGCCGAGTGCCAGGCCGAAGGTCTCCCCGGCGGTCCACAGGCCGGTGAAGACACCCGCCTGCCGTCGACCGGTGCGCGCCGTGTCGTACGCGATGCAGTCCGGCAGCATCGCCAGCGCGAAGACCTGCTGCCCGGCGTACCCGACGCCGATCACCGCGACCACCAGGTAGACCGCGACCGTCGGCAGCACCGACGCGGCGACCAGGGCGAGGGCCCCGGCGGCGAGGATCAGCGAGGCGACGACCAGCGCGGTCCGCTTGCCCAACCGGGCACCGACCCGGGTCCAGATCGGCATCACCAGCAGCGCCGGCCCGACGAAGCAGACGAAGAGCAGGGTCGGCCCGCTCTTGTCGTCGCGCAGGATCTGCCCCGCGAAGTAGTTGACTCCGGCCAGGATCGTCGCCACCCCGGCGGACTGCACCACGAAGCAGATCAGCAGCGCCCGGAACGGCCGGTTGGCGGCGGCCACGGCGAGTTGGGCGCGCAGGGTCGGCTCGCTGCCGCCCACCGTGCCGGTCGGCGCGGACCGGGTGCCGAGGAACGCGCCGACGGCACCGAGGGCGATCAGCGCCGCCACGAACAGCCCCATCCACCGGTGTCCGGCCACGCCGTCGCCGCCTGCGGTCACCACCAGCGGGGCGATCGCGCCGGAGACCAGGATGGCCAGCGCCAGCACCGCGATCCGCCAGGTCATCAAGCGGGTGCGCTCGGCGTAGTCGTCGGTCAACTCCGCCGGCATCGCCACGTACGGCACCTGGAAGAAGGCGAACGCGGTGGCAGTGGCCAGGAAGGCGAACGCCACGTACGCCACGGCGGCGGGGCCGTTACCGAACGGCGCGGCGAAGATGGACGCGAACAGGACGGCGAGCGCGAGGCCGGCGACGAGCAGGTACGGCCGGCGGGCACCCCAGCGCGACCGGGTGCGGTCGGAGATCCGTCCGGCGACCGGGTTGACCAGCACGTCCCATGCCTTGGGCAGCAGCACCAACAGGGCGGCCAGCCCGGCGGCCACGCCCAGCGTGTCGGTCAGGTACGGCAGCAGCAGCAGACCGGGCACGGTGCCGAACGCACCGGTCGCCAGTGAGCCGAGCGCGTAGCCGGCGTGCACCGGCCGGGGCAGCGAACCGGCGGCTGACGAGCCGGGGCCCGGCGGCGTTTTCATGGGGCCGAATGTTACTCACGTTATGCCGAAGGTCACATCCCCTCATCCGGCGACCAACCGGCCGCCGCGATGTCCACGCCCTCGCCGCGCAGCGGCGCCCCCTCGGCCCGCAGTCGGGCCCGCGCCTCCCGCTCGTGTCCCGGCGGCAGCCGGCCGGATGCGGCCACCACGCGGTGCCAGGGCACCGAGCCACCGTGCCGGGCCATGATGTTGCCCACCAGCCGGGCCGAGGCACGCCCCGAGCGCTCGGCGAGCGCGTCGGCGACCCCGCCGTACGACATCACCCGGCCCTCCGGGATCCGCTCGACCAGGTCGAGCACCGCCTCGACGTACTCGTCAGGTGTCACAACCCGCCACCATATGGGAAGGCCGCCGGACGGTCCGGCCGTGACCACGCAGAATGGTCGGGTGCGCGACGCAGTCACGACGGCCCGGCGGGTCGTCGTCAAGATCGGATCCTCCTCGTTGACCACCGCCACCGGCGGGCTGGCCGACGAGCGCGTCGACACGCTCGTCGACACCCTCGGTCGACTCGCCGCCGAAGGGCGCGAGGTGGTGCTGGTGTCCTCCGGCGCGATCGCCGCCGGGCTCGCCCCGCTCGGGCTGACCCGACGCCCGCGCGACCTGGCCACCCAGCAGGCCGCCGCCAGCGTCGGGCAGGGCCTGCTGATCGGCCGGTACGCGGCCAGCTTCGCCCGGCACGGCCGCACCGTCGGGCAGGTGCTGCTCACCGTCGATGACGTGACCCGACGGGCGCACTACCGCAACGCGTACCGAACGCTGCGCAAGCTCCTCGACCTGGGCGCGGTGCCGATCGTCAACGAGAACGACACGGTGGCCACCCAGGAGATCCGGTTCGGCGACAACGATCGGCTGGCCGCTCTGGTGGCCGCCCTGGTGCACGCCGACCTGCTGGTGCTCCTCTCCGACGTGGACGCTCTCTGGACCGGCGACCCCACCAAACCGCACTCGACCCGGATCGCGGAGGTCCGCGACGACGCGGACCTCGCCGGGATCACCATCGGCGGGGCCGGCCGGTCCGGCGTCGGCACCGGCGGCATGGTGACCAAGGTCGAGGCCGCCCGGATCGCCACCGGCTTCGGCATCCCGGTGGTGCTCACCGCCGCTGACCTCGCCGGTCCGGCACTGGTCGGCGAGCCGGTCGGCACACTGTTCCATCCGCAGCGGCAACGCCCGACGGCCCGGCTGTTCTGGCTGGCCCACGCCACCACGCCCCGAGGGCGGCTGCACCTCGACCCGGGCGCGGTGGCCGCAGTCGTCGGGCGGCGCAAGTCGCTGCTGCCCGCCGGCATCACCGCCGTGGACGGCACGTTCACGGCGGGCGACCCCGTCGACCTGGTGGACACCGCCGGCGCGCCGGTCGCCCGAGGGCTGGTCAACTACGACGCGGTGGAGCTGCCCGGGCTGCTCGGCCGCTCCACCTCCGAACTCGCCGCGGCGCTCGGCCCCGCGTACGAACGAGAGGTCGTCCACCGCGACGACCTCGTACTGCTGTAGGCACGGACCCCCATGTTCACACCCGAGGAGTGCAGAATGAGCGAATCATCGACTCAGGGCGTTGTGGCCTCAGGCCGGCACGGAGCGCAGCGGAGTGCCGGCCTGAGCGAGCGCCAGCGAGCGAATCATCGACTCAGGGCGTTGTGGCCTCAGGGCGGCACGGAGCGCAGCGGAGTGCCGGCATGAGCGTCGTCGAGCAGGCGCGACGGGCGCGGGACGCCGCCGCGGAGTTGGCCGTGGCCACCCGTACGGTCAAGGACGCCGCGCTGGCGGCGATGGCCGACGCGCTGGTCACGCGTACCCCGGAGATCCTGGCCGCGAACGAGGCGGACCTGGCGGCCGGCCGGGAGGCCGGGCTGAGCGCGGCCGTGCTGGACCGGCTCGCCCTCGACGCGGGCCGGGTGGCCGGCATCGCCGACGCGCTGCGCCAGATGGCCGCGCTGCCCGACCCGGTCGGCGAGGTGGTCCGTGGCTCCACCCTGCCCAACGGTCTGGAGCTGCGCCAGATCCGGGTGCCGTTCGGGGTGGTCGGCATCATCTACGAGGCGCGGCCGAACGTGACCGTGGACGCAGCCGGGATCTGCCTCAAGTCGGGCAACGCGGCGCTGCTGCGCGGGTCGTCCTCGGCCGCACACTCCAACGCCGCGCTGGTCGCGGTGCTGCGCGACGCGGTCGCCGCCGCCGGGCTGCCGGCCGACGCGGTGCAACTGCTCGACGCCAGCTCCCGCGAGTCGGTCAAGGAGCTGATGCGCGCCCGAGGGCTCGTCGACGTGCTCATCCCGCGCGGTGGAGCGTCGCTGATCCGCACCGTGGTCGAGGAGTCGACCGTGCCGGTGATCGAGACCGGGGTGGGCAACTGCCACGTCTACGTGGATGCCGCCGCCGACGTGGCGAAGGCCGTCGCGGTGACGCTGAACGCCAAGACGCAGCGCCTCTCCACCTGCAACACCGCCGAGTCGCTGCTGGTGCACGCGGGCGTCGCCGACGCGTTCCTGCCGGCGATGCTGGCCGCGTTCGCCGAGGCCGGGGTGACCGTGCACGGCTCTCCAGAGGTGGCCGCATACTCAGCGGCCGTGGTCCCGGCCACCGAGGAGGACTACGCCACCGAATATCTGTCGGCCGACATCTCGGTCACGGTGGTCGACTCGCTGGACGCGGCGGTCGCGCACATCCGCCGGTACGGCACCGGGCACACCGAGGCGATCCTCACCGACTCGGCGAGCGCGGCCCGCGACTTCGTGGCCCGGGTGGACGCGGCGGCGGTGATGGTGAACGCCTCCACCCGGTTCACCGACGGAGGCGAGTTCGGGTTCGGCGCGGAGATCGGCATCTCCACGCAGAAACTGCACGCCCGTGGCCCGATGGGCCTGCCCGAGCTGACCAGCACCAAGTACGTCGTCACCGGGGACGGGCACCTGCGCTAGGGCGAACCGCCGCTCAGCCGGGCGGCCTCAGCCGGGCGTCGCGGGCCGGGCGGCCCGGATCGCGGACAGCGTGGCGTGCACGTCGAACGGGTGGCCGTCGTCGCTCTCCCAGCCGCCGTCGCTGCGCTGGGTCTCGGCGAGCCGGCGCAGGGCCCGCACCATGATCCAGTCCTGCGGGTCGATGCCGGCACGGCGCAGCGTGGCCGCCAGCCACGCCACGTTCCCCGGGGACATCTTCGGCATCCGCTCGGCGAGCACCACCTGGATCCGCGCTGACTCCTGGAACATGTCCTGCCGGTACAGCACCGCCGCGCTCAGCCAGCCGGCGGCGAGGAACGAGGGCCAACTGCCGTCCGGGCGCAGCCGTGCGGCGAGCGAGTGGGCCGCCGCCTGCACCACCCCGGCGTAGGCCCCACCGACCCGGTGGTCGAGCGGGCCTGAGGCGCGGGCGTCCAGGCCGGCAACGGTGAGCCAGAAACCGGCGTTGGCCGACAGGAGGAACCCGGCCTCCGGGTCGCCCGGCCGGGCCCACTCCGGAGCCGACTCGGCCAGCGACGCGTCCTCGTCCCAGCCGCCGTCGGCCTGCTGCCGGGAGGCCAGCCAGTCCAGTGCCCGGCGAGCGGCGGAACGGCCGAGCGCACCCAGGTCGTCCAGCTCGGCGAGCCGGAAACAGGTGGCGTCGATCGAGGCGATCTCGCCGCCCCAGGTGGCCGGCCAGCCGCCGTCGGATGACTGGCCGACCTCCGCCGTCTCCAGCAACTCGGCGGGCACCGGGGTGCCGTTGCGAAGCCAGGAAAGGCGGGCGCGTTCCACCGCGTCCCCATGCGCCACGACGAACCCGATCGCGGCTTCCAAGTCGACCACGGCGGGAACGCTACCTGCGCAGACGCGATGCCGCCTCGGAGAATCGGCCAGCCCGAAATGGCTGCGTCGCTCCCGCCGGAGGGCTGCTCGGCGTCGGCTGCGTCGATTTTGCCGGGGCGGCGGTGTCGGCCGCCCCGGCTCAGTCGATCAGTACGCGGGCAGCGACGGGTCGATCTGCTTGATCCAGGAGAGCACGCCGCCCTGCACGTGCACGGCGTCACGGAAACCGGCCGCCTTGAGCGCGGCGAGCGCCTCCGCCGATCGGACACCGGACTTGCAGTGCAGCACGATCTGCCGGTCCTGCGGGAGCTGCGCGAGCGCATCTCCGGAGATGATGTCGCCCTTGGGGATCAGGGTGGAGCCGGGGATCCGGACGATCTCGAACTCGGCCGGCTCCCGTACGTCGACCAGGAAGATGTCCTTGCCGGCGTCCTGCCAGTCCTTGAGTTCCAGTGCGGTGATCGTCGAGTCGAGCGTCGCCTCCTGGGCCTCCTCGGAGACCGCGCCGCAGAAGTCCTCGTAGTCTTCCAGCAGGTCGGTGACCGTCGGGTTCTCGCCGCAGAGCGCGCAGTTCGGGTCCTTGCGAACCTTGATCTTGCGGTATTCCATCTCCAGGGCGTCGTAGACCATCAGCCGGCCGACCAGCGGCTCACCGATGCCGGTGAGTAGCTTGATCGCCTCGTTGACCTGGATCGAGCCGATCGACGCGCAGAGAACCCCGAGCACGCCGCCCTCGGCGCAGGAGGGAACCATGCCGGGCGGCGGCGGCTCCGGGTAGAGGCAGCGGTAGCAGGGGCCGTGCTCGGCCCAGAACACCGACGCCTGGCCGTCGAAGCGGTAGATCGAGCCCCAGACGTACGGCTTGCCGAGCAGCACCGCCGCGTCGTTGACCATGTAGCGGGTGGCGAAGTTGTCGGTGCCGTCGACGATCAGGTCGTACTGGGCGAAGATCTCCCGGACGTTCTCCCGGTCCAGCGCGGTGTTGTGGATCTCCACGTTGACCAGGGGGTTGATCTCGCGGATCGATGCGGCGGCGGACTCCGCCTTGGACCGGCCGATGTCGGACACGCCGTGGATGACCTGGCGCTGGAGGTTGGACTCGTCGACGGTGTCGAAATCGATGATGCCGAGTGTGCCGACCCCGGCCGCGGCGAGATACAGCAGGGCGGGCGACCCGAGGCCACCGGCGCCGACACAGAGCACCCGGGCGTTCTTCAGCCGCTTCTGCCCGGTCACCCCGACATCCGGGATGATCAAGTGGCGTGAGTAGCGGCGGATCTCGTCAACGGTCAGCTCGGCGGCGGGCTCGACGAGCGGGGGCAACGACACGGTGGACTCCCCGGGATCGGCGGTGTGAACCGCGCCATTGTTGCTCGCCGGAGCCCCCCTCGGCCATGAGGGACGACACGTGGTCCGCGATGCGGGAGCGGGAATAACCGACGACCCCGTCGATCAGGGGACGATGTCACCCGAGTAGCGACGGCCGTCGACGTACGGCCAGGCGTTGGCGACGCAGCCGTGCAGGCCGTACGTCTGCTGCTGCATCACCGGGGCGGGTTCCCCCGGGCCGGGGCACGCCTCGTGCTCCTCGCCGAACTCGTGGCCCACCTCGTGGTTGATCACGTAGGTGCGGTAGGTGTCCAGCGGAGCACCGTAGTCGGGAACCGCCTCCATCCAGCGGGCCAGGTTGATGATGACCTGGCCGGGCAGACGGCAGGAGGTGTAGCGCTCGGTGGTCAGCCCACCCTCGGCGCACATCCGCTCGGACGTGACCGGGGTGGCCAGGTAGATGGTGAAGTCGGCGGCCCCGGCGTCGGCCACCCGTTGCACCCGCAGCTCATCGGAGGCGATCCAACTGCGCTCGTCGGCCAGCACCTCGTCAACTTTGGCGGCGAACGCGTCGGCGTCCTGGCCGGTGCCGCGTTCGACCGCGACCCGGTAACGACGCAGCGGTCCATCCGCACCGTGCACGGGTGTCTCACCGTCAGCCGCGGCGAACCGTCCCGCTCCGACCGACGGGTAGCTGGTGGGCGCCGGGTGCGCCGCCACCCCACCGCCGTGCCCCATTTCGCCCTGGGTGTTGGCGGCAGGAGTCTCGGCTGGCGGCTCGCCGCCCCTGTTCAGCAGCACACCGATGGCGGCAGCGAGCACGAGCAGGCCGAGCAGGAGACTGCGGCTACGTCGCCTGCGCATCCGGACGAGCGTGGGACGCGCGCCCCCGTACACCGACCGGCCGGATGGGTCGGGCGGCTGGGGCGGGCCGTAAGGGGACGACGGCGTCATAACGTCGAGCCTGCCAGATTATTCGGGCATTTCTCCATTTTTGCCGCTATTCACGCAAGGCGCCTGGTGGAGGGGCGGCAGGTCGGCGCGTCGTCCGGTCGCTCAGAGGGCAGGACCGGTGTGGCGGCGCCCGTCGAGGTACGGCCACGGATTGACCCGGCACCCGTTCAGGAAGAGCGTCTGCTGCATCATCACCGGCGCTGGCCGGCCCGCACCCGGGCAGCGCTCGTGCCGGTGCCCGAGCTGGTGACCCACCTCGTGGTTGACCACGTACGTCCGGTAGACCGCCAGCGGCACGCGGGCCGAGACGAAGTGCGGCACGGACAGCCGCCACCGATCCAGGTTGATGATCACCTGACCGGGTGCCCGGCAGGAGGTGTACGGCCGACCGCCGACCCGGATGTCCACCCCACCGTCGGCGCACATCCGACCCGCCGTACGGGCGGTGGCCAGATAGACGGTGAAGTCGCGGGGCGCACCTCCCGGCACCTGCTGCAGCCGCAGCCGACCGCTGTCGACCCAACTGCCCGGCCCGGCGAGCGCCGTCTGGACCGCCTGCGCGAAATCGGCGGCGTCCTCGTTGCTGCCCGACTCCACCGCCACCCGGTAACGCCGCAGCTCACCCGCCCGACCCAGCACCGGGCCGGAGCTGTCGTCGTAGCCGAACCTGCCTGTTCCGGCGCTCGGGACCGCGCCGGACACCCGCAGCACCGTGGGCGGGCTGGGCACGACAGGGTCGGAGGGCGACGAGTCGGCCGACGGCGGCAGCGGCGCGGCCACCAGCGGCGGCGCGGCGACCTCCTCGGCGGCCAGCCGTTCGGCGCCGGGGTGCCCACCCGGCCCTTCGGCGATCACGGTCACCGCAGCGCCGACGGCCACCACCACCGCCACCAGCTGGGCGAGCAGTGCGAAGCGTCGCTGACGACGAACGGGGCGACGGGCGGAGCTGGGCATCCATCTCAGCCTGCCAGATCGGACCGCCCGACGCTGTCCCCCGTTTCGGCGAGCAGACCCACCACCGCCCGGGCCACCAGGCGGGGAACTTCCAGCTGCGCCACATGACCGACGCCGTCGAGCATCATCAACCGGCTGTCCGGGATGACCCGGGCGGTCTGCGGCGCGACCCGCACGTCGATCAGACGATCCTGTCGGCCGCCCACCACCAGGGTTGGCGCCCGCACCGCCCCGGCGAGCCGCCACAGCGACCCCGGCCCCGGCAGATACGCCCGCAGGAAACTGGAGACCAGCCCACGAAACGTTCGGACGTACGCGGCGGCGTAGTGCGTCGCCTCGTAGCGCACCCGGATCTCCTCCAACGCCTCGGCCCGGCGCTGCTCGCAGATTCGGCTCAGGTCAGCCACGCACGCCTCCAACACCTGCTGGGCCATCACCTCGGGGGCGAGCTGGGTGAGCCACCGGGCGACCAGCCGTTCACCCCGGGGAATGGCGAGCACCGGCAGCATCCGCCCCTGCAACGAGCGACGGAAATCCAGGAACGGCAGAGCCGGAGAGATCAGGGTGAGGGTGCGGACCAGATCAGGCCGGAGCCCGGCCACCTGGACCGCGACCGCGCCGCCCAGCGAGTTGCCGAACAGGTGCACCGGACCCCGACCGGAGTGCTCGATCCAACGGACCACCAGATCCGCGAAGGCCGGAATGGTGTACCGACGCCCCGGCTCGCTGCGACCGAAGCCGGGCAGGTCGATGGCCTGACCGTCCAGCCGGTCGGCCAGCAGCCCGGCCAGGTCCGTCCAGTTCTGTGACGAGCCGCCCAGCCCGTGCACGTACAGCGCGGGCTCCGCGCCCGCGGCGGTGGCCGGGGTGTCCCGCACGTACGTGACCAGGCCGTCGAGGCGGACCTCCCGGCCCGGCCACGGCGGCGGAACATGGTCATCGGGAAGCAGATGGTCCGGCCAGAGGGTGGCACGTTTCATCGTTCCAGTCTGCCCCGGACCACTCAGGACAGCAGCGCCTCCAGCCGACGGTTCACCGCCGCCAGCGTCGCCCGGACAACCGCCTGCCGCGGGTCGCCGGCGACCAGAGCCGAGCCGGCAAGCTGCTCGACCCAGCCCTCACAGACGAGCAGCGCCACCACCGTGGCCACCTCGCAGTTGCCGAACGGCACCACCGCCGCGTGCTCGACGAAGCAGCGCCCCCGCTCGGCGTTCTCGGCGCCGCGCAGCAGCTCGTCCACCGCGGCGGCCGCCGCGACCGCGCAGAGCCGCAGCACGTAGCCGTCCACCGCCGGCCCGGTGGCGTACCCGGAGGCGCTGTCGCCCCCGGCCAGCAGCCGGACCTCGACGTTGGCGTCCAGGCCGAAAGTGCTGACCTGCACGTGCTCGATCACCACCCGCGGCCCCGGCGTGCCGCCGGTGTCCAGCGGCCGGGACGGCGCCGACTCCGTGGTGGTCACCTGACCACCGGAGTACGACGTGCCGACCGTCGCCGGGCTGCCGGTTGCGGCACCACCCGGGGCGGCCGAGACCGATCCGGGCTCCTCGACCGTGGCGCGACCCCGGTGGGGGGCGTTCGGCCGGCGTCGACGCGAGGTGTCCGTGCCGGGCCACTGCTCCGTGCCTGCCGGCGTGGCCCCGACCCGACCACCCGACGGACGAATGGCCGCCGTCGACTCGGCCGCCCGCACCTCGCCGTTACGCGGGTCCACACCGGCATCGCGTGGCTCTGCGCTCCGGGGCTCCGGGGTACGCCGCTCGGCGGGTCGGGGCTCGGCCGCGCGACGGCGAACCGGCGGGGGTGGCGTGGTGGGCAGACCGGGCACGTTCTGCGGGGCGGCGGCCAACCCCATCCGGTCCTGGAGCAGCCGGGCCACCTGTCGGCTCACCTCGGCCGGGTCGGCGCCGTCGGCCAGGTCCAGTCGCAGACTGTGCGCCCCCGCCGGGGTACGGCGCAACGCCGCGTCGCGGACACCCGCCACCTCCCGAACGGCGTCCAGGATCGCGTTGACGTCGAACCCTTCGGGGCGCTCCTGCAGCGGGGCTGGCTCGTCATCGCGGCGAAGGTGGGTGGCGATACGGGCGAGTTCCGGGGTTTCGGCGGGTGGCTCCACGGCTGGCGGCTCCGGCACGACGGGCACGTCCGGTTCCGCGGGGACGCGCTGCGGCAGCACCACCGCCGTCGGGTCCGGTTGCCGCCCGTCATCAGCCGGCGACCCCGGGTCGGGGGCGGATCGGCGAGCCGCGTAGGGCGAGGCGGACGAGGGTGCGGGCCGGTCACGGCGCCCGGACCCGCTCGTGGCGGGGGGTGGGACGGCTCCGGTGGAGGACGGCGTGGCCTCGGCGGATGACGGGGCGTTCGTCGGCGCTGTTGTGCGGGTTGGCTCGACGGGAGACTGACCCGCCGACTCAGGAGTCGCCGGCCGGAGCCGGAACGGTGCGGTCGGCCGGATCTCGGGCCGGGGCAGGCTGGGCGTCTCGCCCGCGTCACCCCCGCCGGGCATGCTGGCCGACTGGCTTGCCGCCCAGGACGGACGGTCGGCAGGGGCGGCGGGGATGCGACCCTCGGACCAATCCGGCCGCTGCGCCCGGGGCGTGCTCGCCGGGGTGGTCGGCGAACCGCCGGCCCAGGACGGGCGCTCCGCCACCAGGGGCGGGCCCGCCGGAGCTGGTGGCGCGTCGGCCAGCGTGGGAGGTGGCCCGGCCGGCGCCGGAGGTGGCGCGTCGGCCGGTACCGGGCTGGCGGCCCAGGTGGGGCGCGCCGACGGGGAACTGGTCGGCGCCGGATCGGGCCCACCAGCCCAGGACGGGCGCGCCGACGGGGAACTGGTCGGCACCGGATCGGACCCGCCAGCCCAGGACGGGCGTACCGGCGGGACGCTGGTCGGCACCGGATCGGGCCCGCCTGCCCAGGACGGCCGCACTGGCGGCGCACTGGTGGGCTCGGGGCCGGCCCCGCCAGCCCAGGACGGGCGGTCGACCCGGGGTGCACTGGTCGCCCCGGATCCGGTCCAGGATGGCCGGTCGGCCGGCGGGCCGCTGGTCGGCGTTGGGCCGGCCCAGGCGGGGCGCTCGACGACCGGCGGCGTGCGTGGCGACGACACCGGCGGGCCACTGGTCGGGGACGGGTCCGAGTCGGCAGCCGCGAGCGAGCGGTCGGGGATCGGCGCGGCGGCCGGGGGGGCCCAGGACGGGCGGTCGGTCGGCGGCACGCTGGTTGGTTCGGCGGCCCGCTCCGACGCAGCCTCGGACACGGGCTCGCTCCGGGCGGGGTCGTACCCGCGGGGCGGATCGGCGCGGACCGGTTCGTACGGGCGGGGCGGGGCGGCGCGCACGGGCTCGTAGGGCTGGTTGGGCTCGGCGACCCAACCCGGCGCGGACTCGTCCCGGGCCGGCGCGGACTCGTCCCGGGCCGCCGGGCCAGCCGGTTCGTCGTCCTGGCGGGACCAGGGCGGTGCCCACCCGCCGCCCCAGCTCGGGCGGTTCCAACTCGGCCCCGACCAGTCCGGCTCGATCTCCGGCGACTCTCCGGCACGGTGCGCGTCCCCAACACGATGCGCGTCCCCAGCACGGTGCGCGTCTCCGGCACGGTGTGTTTCTCCCGGCCGGGGGCCCTCGGCGGCACTACCCGGCTCGGTCCCATCGGCGCGCCCGGCCGGCGCCGGGGTGTGTCTCTGCGCTGCCGCGTGCTCCGGTGAGAGCGGGTCCCGCCAGTCGCCCGGCGCGGCCGGTGGTTCGTCGGCGGCCAGCCGCTCGACGGTGGGCGCGTGGAAGCCGGGCGGCACCTCGAAACCCGACGCGGCGGTGCCGACGGGCGGCACCTGGACGGCCGGTGGCGCCGAGGTAGGCAGCCCCGGCTCGGCCCAGCGGGCGCGGTGCGCGGCGGCCGGATCGACGGTGGAGTGCTGGGCGGGGCCCGTGTCGGGCTCGCCGGCCCCCTGCTCCATCGGCGGTACGGGACGTTGGGCGGGCACCACCAGCCGACCGCTGGCCGCCTCGGGCCGGCCCTCGGCGGGCAGCCCGGGCGGTGCGCTCACGGGTGTGGGGTGCCCCGTGGGTGGTTCGAGACCCGGATGGCGGACGCCATTGGCGTCATCCGGGTGGTGCACGCCGTTGGCGTGGTGGCCGTTGGCCCGGGCCGGCGGCTCGAGGTCGGCCGGCAGCCCGACCAGGGGCGACGGCAGGTCGCCGTGTCGCGTGGAAGAGGTGCGCCAGCCGGACGCGGGGTCGGGCTGCCAGCGCGGCGCCGTGTCCCGGACGTCCTCGCCATCGGCGGCTCGGGGCCACCCACCCGCCGGGGGCGCCCACCCGCTGACGGAACGGCCCGGGTCGTCGTGCTGACCCGCTCCGTCACCGTGCTCTCCCGGGGTGGCGGCTCCGGGTTGCCCTGTTTCACTCACCGCGCGCTCCTTGGTCGCCCCCGCTGAGGCTACCGTGTGCCGAGAGTGGCGATAAGTTACAGCGGCGGGCCATTTCCACGACGGGGCCCATGGGCTTCGCCCGGTCTGGGGGGAAAATGCCGGCTCGTACGGAGAACTCGGAGGATCCCATGACCGCTGCGGGGAACGGTGCACAGACCGCTGGCCGGCCCACCCGCCTGCCCCGCTCCGCGCGCCGTAAGCAGCTTCTTGCTGCGGCGCAGGAGGTGTTCGTCGCGCAGGGCTACCACGCCGCCGCGATGGACGACATCGCCGAGCGGGCCGGGGTCTCGAAGCCGGTGCTCTATCAACACTTTCCCGGCAAGATGGATCTCTATCTGGCGCTGCTCGACACGCACTGTGACGCGATCGTCGCCAAGGTGCGTGACGCGATGCGCGGCACCAACGACAACAAGGAACGGGTCGGCGCCTCGGTGCAGGCGTACTTCGACTTCGTCGATCACGAGAGCGAGGCGTTCCGCCTCGTCTTCGAGTCGGATCTGCGAAACGACCCGGCGGTGCGGCAGCGGGTGGAACGGGTCGAGCAGGGCTGTATCGCGGCGATCACCGACACCATCATCTCCGACACCGGGGTGAGCCGGGCGCACGCCGAGTTGCTCGCCTCCGGGCTGGTCGGCGCGGCGGAGACGGCCGCCCAGTTCTGGCTGGCCGGTGGCCGGCAGGTGCCAAAGGCCGAGGCCGAAGCGTTGGTGGCCGCGCTGTCGTGGCGGGGCATCGCGAGCTTCCCGCTGCAAGGTGAGTCAGCCTGACCGTCGACCCCGTGATCGGATAGCCTTCGCAGGGCGGTTCTTTCGCCCCAGTTGAGGAGGCACAGTGGAGGTCAAGATCGGCGTGCAGTACGCGCCGCGCGAACTGGTAGTGGACAGCGCGCAGTCGCCGGCCGAGATCGAGCAGATCGTGACCGACGCCTTCGCCGGCAACGGCGGCACGCTCTCCCTGACCGACGAGAAGGGCCGACGGGTCATCGTTCCGGTCGAGAAGGTCGCCTACGTCGAGATCGCCGAGGCGTCTCCCCGGTCGGTCGGTTTCACCGTCCGCTGACCGGTCCGGCCATCGCGGCAGGTCGGCGTTCGGCCCACCTGCCGCAGGCCGGCACCGGGCCCGACTCGCCGGGCGGTCAGTTGTTCAGCCCGGCGGCGGCCATCCGCACGGCATGTGCGGCGGTGAGCCTTCCGAACAGCCCCGGCACGTCGACCCGGTCACCCTGGGCGATCAACTCGGTGAGTGCGGCCCGCTCGGCGGCGACGCGGCCGGCCTGGGACAGCGCCTCGCCGACCAGCCGCCGCGCCCACATGGAGAGCCGGCCAGCCACCCGGGGCTCGTTGGCGACGGCTGCGCGGATCTCCGCGGCGGCGAAGTCCGCATACCGGGAGTCGTGCAGGACGTCCAGCACCAACGCCCGGTCCGGTTCAGCCAGCGCATCGGCGATCTCCCGGATGAAGTCGTCGGTGATCGCGTCGCCGACGTACGCCTTGGTGACCACTTCCGCCCAGTCTCGTGGCTCGGTCGAGTCGTGGTACGCCTGCAACGGCTCAAGGTAGGGCGCCATCGCATCCTCCGGCGGCACGCCCAGCGCGGTGAGCCGGTCGGCGAGGCGCCGGTAGTTGGCTATCTCGGCCGCGGCCATCTCGTTCAGCGCGGCTCGGCGGCGCAGGTCAGGGGCGAGCCGGGCGTCGCCGGCCATCCGTTCGAAGGCGAGCAGCTCACCGAAGGCGACCAGGCCCAGCAGGTCGGCGACGGCGGGACCGGGGGTGGTCGGCGCGGACACGAGCGCACGCTACCGCGCCCAACCGCGCGCGTGTGACCCGCGTGGGGTACGTCCCCGACTCCGTTCGCGCTGTGATACAAGTCACATTCGTCGCCCCCGCGTGGCGCCTGGCCGGATGGGAATCGGGACGGGGGCATGCCTGTTCAGGTAGCATGGAGCAGTTGCCGTGGGCGCCGATCTGATCGAAGCTCAGCCCGCGGCGCGCGTGCGGCCCGGTCCGGCTCGGCAATCTGCCGCCGACCGTGTGGCCCGCGTCATACCGAACGCGCCCTGAGGAAAAGACGGGGCGCACCCACGAGAGGGCACCCCTACATCCACATGAGCGAGCTGACTCAAGATCTGATGGACGGCCAGGAACTGGCCCCCACCGCCCCGGTTCGACCGGAGGCACCCACATTCGCCGCACTCGGCGCCCGCGCCGAGACCGTCGAGGCGCTGGCCGCGGCCGGCATCACCCGCGCGTTCGCCATCCAGGAATACGCGATCCCCATCGCGCTGCGCGGCGTCGACCTGATCGGTCAGGCACCTACCGGCACCGGCAAGACGCTCGGCTTCGGCATTCCACTGTTGGACCGGGTCTTCGCGCCGGGTGAGGGCAGCGACGGCGTCCCCCAGGCGCTGGTCGTCGTCCCCACTCGCGAGCTGGGCATCCAGGTCGCCAAGGATCTGGCCGCCGCAGGTCGGACGCGGGGCGTCCGGGTGCTGCCGATCTACGGCGGCGTGGCGTACGAGCCGCAGATCGACGCGCTCCGCAAGGGCGTCGAGATCCTGGTCGGCACCCCCGGCCGGTTGATGGACCTGCAGAAGCAGAAGCACCTCCGACTGGACCGGGTGCACGCACTCGTCCTCGACGAGGCCGACCGGATGCTCGACCTGGGCTTCCTCGACGACGTCGAGAAGATCCTCGCGATGCTTCCGGAAGACCGGCAGACGATGCTCTTCTCGGCCACCATGCCGGACCCGATCGTCACCCTGTCCAGGCGCTTCCTGCGCCAGCCGATGACGATCCACGCCGGGCACACCGCCGAGACCGGCCCGTCGCCGCAGACCCAGCAGCTGGTCTACCGCACCCACTCGATGAACAAGGTCGAGGTGGTGGCGCGCATCCTCCAGGCGGAGGGGCGTGGGTTGACCATGATCTTCACCCGTACCAAGCGGGCCGCCGACCGGGTCGCCGAGGACCTCGACTTCCGCGGGTTCGCGGTCGCCGCGGTGCACGGTGACCTGGGTCAGGGTGCCCGCGAGCGGGCGCTGCGGGCCTTCCGGGCCGGCAAGATCGACATTTTGGTCGCCACCGACGTGGCGGCCCGAGGGCTGGACGTCACCGGCGTCACCCACGTGATCAACTACGACTGCCCGGAAGACCAGGACACCTACACCCACCGGATCGGTCGCACCGGCCGGGCCGGCGCGACGGGTGTCGCGGTGACCTTCGTCGACTGGGACGACATGCCGCGCTGGCGGATCATCGACAAGACCCTCGGTCTGGAGATGCCGGAGCCGCCGGAGACGTACCACACGTCGCCGCACCTCTACACCGACCTGCACATCTCCACCGAGGTCAGCGGCACGCTGCCCACCGCCGAGCGCACCCGCGCCGGGCTGTCCGCCGAGATCGAAGAGGACCTGGGTGGGACGACGCGCTCCCGCCGGGGCGACAGCGGTGCTCGGGGTCCCCGCCGCGGTGACAGCCGGGGCGACGGTCGCGGTGAGGGCCGAGGTGAGGGCCGGGGCGAGCGCCGTGGTCGGGGCGACAGCCGCCGCGACCGCTCCGACGCCGGCACGCCGGCCGCCGCCGAGGCACCCGTAGGCATGCCGACCGCCGTCGATGCGCCTGTTGGCGAGACCGCCGAGGAAGGCACCCGTACCCCCCGCCGCCGGCGTCGCCGCCGGGCCGGCGACGTGGTCGCGGGCGAGCCAACCGCGGTGATCTCCGCCGACGACAGCCCCACCGAGCCGGCCGAGGCGTCCGACGGCGAGCCGTCGAAGCCCCGCCGCCGCCGTCGCCGCCGTGGTGGCGGTTCCGGTGCGGGTACGCCGGCCGAGGCGACCGCGGACTGACCACCAGCCACACCTGACATCCCCCGCACCGCCTCGCGCGGTACGGGGGATGTTCCCTTCCCACCCCACCTGCCGAAAATGGAACGATGCCGGAACCACTGGACGCCGCCCTGACCGAGGTTCGGGCCCTCCTGCTCGACCCCGCGCTGACCCGGGCGGTCGCCGCCGGACGCCGCCGCGGGCCCCGCCCCACCGTGGTTCGGGCCGAGCTGCGGCCGGTGACGCTCAAGGCCGGGCCCCGACTTCAGATCGCCACCTCCGACGGCGCTCGCCCGTACACCCGCAACGTCGCCCCCGGTCCGGAGGCCGCCGTGGCGGTCGACGAACTGCTGGCCGAGCCGTTCGGCAACTGGCACGTGGAGACAACTGACGCGACGCTCCAGCTGAGGGTGACCAAGTCCGGCGAGGCGCAGGTTCACCGGGCCGCGACGGCTCGTCCGGCGGCGACGCCGGGCGGAAATGACCGGGCCAAGGAGTACCTGCTGGACCCGGGCGATGAGATCTTTGCCGAGATCGGCGGCTCGGCGGCCAAACGCCGTCAGGTGGACGCGTTCCTGCGTGCCCTGGCCGCGACCCTGCCCGATGAGCTGACCGGTCCGCTGCGGGTGGTCGACCTGGGTTGCGGCAACGCCTACCTGACGTTCGCCGCGTACCGCTATCTGACGAGTCGAGGGCTCGACGTCCAGCTGATCGGCGTGGACGTCCGGGAGGACCAGCGGCGGCGCAACACCGAGCTGGCGCAGCGGCTGGGCTGGGCCGAGCAGGTCAGCTTCGTGGCCGGCACGATCGCCGACGCCGTCGTCGACCCCGCCCCCGACCTGGTGCTGGCGCTGCACGCCTGCGACACCGCCACCGACGAGGCGCTGGCCCGTGCGGTGCGCTGGGAGGCCCGCTGGGTGCTGGCCGCGCCGTGCTGCCACCACGACCTGGCGAAGCAGCTCCGCGCCCACCCCGCCCCGGCCCCGTACGAGCTGCTGACCCGGCAGGGCATCCTGCGTGAGCGCTTCGCCGACGTGCTCACCGACGCGTTGCGCGCGGGGTTGCTGCGGGTGCACGGCTACCGGGCCGAGGTGGTGGAGTTCGTGGACTCCCAGCACACGCCGCGCAACCTGCTGATCCGTGCCCGCCGGACCGGCAGCGGTCCCACCGAGCCGCAGCGCGCGGAATACCGCGAACTGGTCGACCAGTGGCAGGTCACACCACGACTGGAGACCCTGCTGGCCACTGACGAGGCTCCCGCGGCCTAGCTGCCGGAACGTGGAGGCCGGCGGTCGGTCAGCGGCGGCGGTCGCCGTTGCTGCCCCGGTCACGGCCGCCGACCCGGCCGCCGACCCGGTCACCGGCACCACGGTCGAGGGTCGACACCCCGTCGTTGCCGGCCCGCTGGCTGAAGAGGCTTACCGCACCGGGCTGGTACGGCTGGGGACGGCTCGATTCGGCCATGGTGGTGCTCCTCGGCTGGTTGGTGTCTTTCCCCGTGAGTCGTGGATGGTGCCCGCGAACAGGTCCCGTACACGGGACAGATTGTGCGGTCAGTCAATTGTTTCCGGCCCGGGGCGTACTACCCTCGGAAGGCGCATCGTCCCAGTGCTCCGGCCGGGAGGGATAACCCGCAGGGATGGGTTCCGCAGAGGTTTCACCGCAGATGGCCTTCGCCCGCTTCGTTCGGCGGGCCATCGACGACGCTCGTGACGAACGCGGGTGGACCGTGACCGACCTTGCCGCACACACGGGCGTGGGCCGCTCGACGGTGTTCCGTTGGTTGGCCGGGGACTGGCAGGACTATCCCGAGTTGGCCAAGGTCCGGGGCTTCTGCGCGGCACTGGATCTGCCGGTGGCGGCCGCGTTCCGGGCGCTCGGGCTACCCGATGCGGGCCCTGCTCCCCGCCGCCGCAACGACGACGGCCCCGTCGAGGCGGACGTCCGGGCCATCCTGGATCGGCTGGCCGACCCCACGGTCCCCGCCGAGGAGAAGCACCACATCCGCGACCTGCTCCGCTACCTGGCCCGCCGCCCCATCCGCCGCGCCGGCTGAGCCTGCCGGCTCAGGGGACGTCGAGGGTGAATTCGGCGGTGTGGACGTCGGGCCCCACCTGGAAGTCGAGAAAGAGGCGGTAGCGGCCTGGGCCCGGGGTGGTCAGCCAGAACTTGACCTGGCCGTCCACTAGCTCCGGCTCCGGGTGCACGTGCAGGTAGCCGAGGTCGCCCTCACGCAACGCCACCAGATGCCCGTACGCCCCGAGGTAACGCTGCAGCGGAGCCGCACCGCCAGCGCCGTCGACCCGGAAGGTCAGCGGCACTGTCGCTCCGCCCTGCGGGGTGCCCTGATAGCCGACGGTGAACCCGTCCACGGTCGTCGAGGTGGCTGGGCGCGGCAGCGGACGGGGCTGGTAGCCGCCGGGCGCGACCAGGTCCGTGCCGAGGGTCACCGCGGTCTGTGCGCCGTTGCCGGCGACCACTGTGAAGTCGGCGTACGCGCGCCAAACGCCCGGCTGCGCGAGGGTCAACGGCACCGACCAGGTGCCGTCCGCCGCCATGGTCGGGTGCAGGTGCTGGTAGCCGGTCAGGTCCCGGCGGACGACGATGAGGTGCATCGGCTTGTCGTGCACCACGGCGAAGCGGGTGACCGGCTGGCGCTGCACGTCGCGCACCTGGAAGCGGAGCTGACCGGGGCGACCGGCCGCGAACTCGGTGGCCAGTGGGGCCATGGTGAGCCCGGCCGAGCTGACCGACAGACCGCCCGGCTCGGTGGCCGCACCCTGATCGGTGCCCGTGGCGGTGCCGTGGTTGTGCGGCCCGATGCCCGGCGGATCGGTGTGATCTGCTGCCAACGAGGGGCTGCCCGTGGTGGCGCCGTCGGCGTTCAGCCGGCCGAGGCCGAAGCCGAGCAGCACCGCCAGCACCAGCCCGCCGACCACCAGCGCCAGCCGGAGCGTGCTCCGATCCAGCGCGTGGGTGACGGGCTGTTGGTCGGTCATGCCGCCCACGGTACCGTCGCGCCGGACCGCTGCCGGCCGATGCCCGGGCGGCGTGGCGCCGGTCGCATTCGGAGGTGCCCGGGAACTTTCCCGCCCGACCCGGCGCGGACAGCACCGTGGGTGCGCGCAGCACGGCAACCGGGCGCGGGTGCGCCAGCACGGGGGCAACCGGGCGGGGTTGTGAGCGACACGGCGACCGGCGCCGACCGGCGCGAGCCGCAGCGGGTCAGCCGGCCACGGCGAGGGCCAACGGGAGCACGTCGGGTGCGCCGGCCCGGCGCAGTGCCCGGGACACCAACGTCATCGTCCAGCCCGAGTCGACCAGGTCATCGACGAGCAGCACCGGGCCGTCCAGGCCAGCCAGGGCGTCGGCCAGGTCGGCCGGCACGGTGAAGGTGTCATGCAGGGCGCGTACCCGCTGGGCGCTGTTGCCGCGCGGCCCGGCCGGGCCGCCCCGGCCGGCGGAGGTGACCTCGCCGAGCAGCGGCAGCCGGCCCACGGCGGCGATCCGTTCGGCGAGCGACCCGACCAGCCGGGGCCGTCGCCGGGAACCGACCGCGACCACCGCCGCCGGTCGGCGGGGCCACGGGTCGTCGCCGTGCGCCCACGCCTTCAGCACCTCCACCACCGCGCCGACGACGTCGTCGGGCACCGGCGCGTCGGGCGCCTCCGGGCCGACCAGATCACGCAGCCGGCCACCCCAGCCCAGGTCGGAGAGCCGCCCAACGGCACGGCCCGGCAGCGTCTGCTCCGCGGGGGCTATCCGGCCCTTGAGGGGTACGCCCACCGCGTCGAGCCCGGTCGGCCAGAGCTTCTTCGGGGCGATCTCCACCCCGGGTCGCCCCAGGAAGGTCTGCGCGGCGGCGTGCGCCGCCGTCGACACGTCCGCGGAGAAGAGCGGATCGGCGCACCGGTCGCACCGGCCGCAGTCGGCCGCCCCGGTGTCGTCCAGACATTCCCGTAGATACCGCATCCGGCAGTCGGACGTGGTCGCGTACTCCCGCATGGCCTGTTGCTCGACGGTGCGTGCCTCGGCGACGCGGCGCAACCGGGCCTCGTCGTAGACCCAGGGCTCGCCGGTGGCGAGCCAGCCACCGCGCACCCGGCGGACCGCGCCGTCCACGTCGAGCACCTTGAGCATCAGCTCCAGCCGTGCGCGGCGCAGGTCGACCAGGGGTTCGAGGGCCTGGGTGGAGAGCGGGCGGTCGGTGTGCAGAGCGGCCAGCACGGCCCGGACCTGCTGCTCCGGTGGGAACGCCAGCGAGGCGAAGTAGCGCCAGATCGCGGCGTCCTCGACACCGGGCAGCAGCAGCACCTCGGCGTGCTCGACGGCGCGGCCGGCGCGGCCGACCTGCTGGTAGTACGCGATCGGGGAGGGCGGCGCGCCGAGGTGGACCACGAAGCCCAGGTCGGGCTTGTCGAAGCCCATGCCCAGCGCGCTGGTGGCGACCAACGCCTTGATCTTGTTGTCCAGCAGGTCCTGCTCGGCGGCCCGCCGGTCGGCGTCCTCGGCCTGCCCGGTGTAGGAGGCCACCGGGTAGCCCCGGGAGCGCAGGAACTCGGTCGTCTCCCCCGCTGCCGCCACGGTCAGCGTGTAGACGATGCCGGAGCCGGGCAGCTGGTCCAGGTGGTCGGCGAGCCAGGCCAGCCGGTGCGCCGGGCTGGGCAGATCGAGGACGCCGAGGCGCAGCGACTCGCGGTCCAGTGTGCCGCGCAGCACGAGAGCGTCGCCCAACTGCTCGGCCACGTCCTGGGTGACGCGGGTGTTGGCGGTGGCGGTGGTGGCCAGCACCGGTGTGCGCTCCGGCAACTCGGCGAGGAACGTCCGCAGTCGCCGGTAGTCCGGCCGGAAGTCGTGCCCCCAGTCGGAGACGCAGTGCGCCTCGTCAACCACCAGCAGCCCGGTGGTCGCGGCCAGTTTCGGCAGCACACCGTCGCGGAAGTCCGGGTTGTTCAGCCGTTCCGGGCTGATCAGCAGCACGTCCACCGCACCGGTCTGGATCTCGGCGGTGATCTCGTCCCACTCGTCGAGGTTCGCCGAGTTGATCGTGCGGGCCCGGATGCCGGCCCGCGCCGCCGCCTCGACCTGGTTGCGCATCAGCGCCAGCAACGGCGACACGATGACGGTTGGGCCGGCCTGCTCGGCCCGGGTGGTGTCACGCAGCAGGGCGGTGGCGACGAAGTACACGGCCGACTTGCCCCAACCGGTTCGCTGCACGCAGAGCACCCGCCGCCGGTCGACGACTAACGCCTCGATGGCCCGCCACTGATCCTCGCGCAGCCGGGCGTGGTCACCGGCCAGCCGGCGCAGCACCGCCTCGGCCCGCTCCCGTACCGCTGCCCGCTCGTCACCCATCCGGCATTTCTACCAGCGCCGTGCGTCAGGACCTCGGTTCGCGCGAGAGGTTCCGGTCACGATCCGGGCGTTTGCGCCTCGTCGGGCAGGACGGCCGAGGGCAGGAAGATCAGCAGATCGCGGAGGGGCTCGGTGGCGTTCGGAGGCAGCAGGCAGCGCGCGGCGAGCTCTTCCATCGAGGTGTACGGGCCACGCAGCCACCGGTCCACGACGATCTGCCGACCCTGCTCGGGCGTCAAACCGGGCAGGCCCGTGAGCACCTGCTCCGGAACGGCGTTGATGTCGATCAGGCCACCGTCATCGAAGGTGCCGGGCAGGTCGGGCCGGCCGAGTCGCAACTCGGCCCGGGCCGCGGGGTAGTGGTAGAGCAGGTAGCGGGCGTGCTCTCGACGGATCCGCCGCTCATCGTCAGCGCGGTCCCTCCCGCTGACCAGGCTCCCGGTGATCGCCGCCCAGAGCCCTCGGCTGAGCAGCACCACATGCACCGCCCCGACCAGCCAGGTGACGGCGGCCAGGCCGACGAAGGCCAACGCCTGATTGTCGGAAACCTCGTCCGCGTTCTCGACGTCGAGGACATTCACCTCGACGGTGACCAGGACCAGATAGCCGACGCCGGCGAGCGCGAGGCGCCAGCTACGCCGCCAGAACGCGTAGGCCAGGATCACCAGCCAGGTCAGGCAACCGAAGGAGAGCAGGACGAGCGCCGTACCGAGGACCGTGACGGTCCTGCTCACCCAGCGCGGTGTCTGCCGCCTCGCGCGCTTCGTGGCGGCCGATGGTGGCGGTGTGTGGAGCGGGGTCGACAGGAGTGACGGCGGGTATCCCACGCCGCTCGGACGCTGGCTCGCCGCGATGGGCATGACCGGTTCGACGGGCTGGGTGGCCACGGGCCGGGGTGGCTCCGGCTCGTTCGAGGGCTTCGCCGCCGCCGTCAGCGTCGGGTCGGAGCGGAGGATGCGCCGGTGCAGTTCCTGGAGCGCCTCGCCCGGCTCGATGCCGTACTCCTCCCGGAGCAGGTCGCCGAACTCCCGATAGGCGGCGAGCGCCTCGGCCTGCCGCCCACTGCGATACAGCGCGAGCATGAGCTGGTGCCGCAGCCGCTCCCGGACCGGGAACTCGGCCACCAGCTCCACCAACTCCCCGACCATCTCGCGGTGCCGCCCCAGGTCCAACGTCAGCTCGGCCCGGGTCTCCAACGCCACGGCCCGCAGCTCCACCAGCCGTTGCCGGGCCGCCTCGAAGACCGGCCCGGTGAACCCGGTGAACGGTTCCCCCTGCCAGAGGGCCAGGGCAGTGGCCAGCTCGGTCAACGCCTCGGCGGCACGGCCCTCGGCGCGTCGCTGCCGGGCGCGGTGGATCCCCCGCTCGAAGCGGACCGCGTCAAGCACGTCCGGATCGACCCGGAGCAGGTAGCCGGCGTCGGTCAGGCCCAACACCTGCCCCGGCGTACGCGGCGACCGGTCCGGCTCCAGCACCCGGCGCAGCCCGGCGACGTACTTCTGCACCACGTTGGGGCCGTTCGCGGGCGGATCCTCCGGCCAGACCGCCTCGACGATCTGCCCCGTGGACACCGGACGACCCGCGGAGAGCAGCAGCACGGCCAGCACGGCACGCTGCTTGCCGGGACCGAGGTCGATCTCCCGCTCGGCGTACCAGGCCCGCTGAGGCCCGAGGATCTCGAAACGCAGCGTTCCTGACATGCGAATTTCCGCTCCTGACACCCCCGGCAGCACCAGACGGCAGTGCCCGGCAGCCGGACGGCAGCATATCGGCAGCCAAACCGCCGCGCCTGCCGGCAACATCGTCGTCGGCAGAAGCCATGCAGCGAGAAAGAGACATGTGATGACACAGGCAACGGGCACCGCCGGCACCATCCGACGGACGGTCGGCACGGTCGCCGCCGTGCTGGCCACGACCACCCTGCTCACGGGTTGCGGGTCCAACAGCGAACCGGCCGCAGCACCGCAGAGCAGCCCGACCGCCAGCCCGACCGCCGACCCGAAGCAGGCACTCCTCGACGCCGTTCCGGACGGCACCGAGGGGACGTTCCGGTTCAGCGGCAAGGACTCGTCCAGCACGCTCAGCGGACGGATCGACCCGGACTCGAAGGCGTTTGAGATCAACACGACCGTTGCGCCGGGCGCCGACGGCATCACCACGAAGATGTCGTTCCTGCTGATCGGTGAAGAGGTCTGGATGAAGGCGAAGTTCAGCGGCCAGCCGGGCCTGCCGAAGTTCCCGGACAAGTGGATGAAGCTGGACCGTACGAAGCTGGCCGACGGCGAAGCCATCCCGGCCTACGACGGCGCGGACCAGGGCAACGCCGGTCCGCTCATCGAGGCGGCCACCTCCGTCAAGGAGCAGAGCCCCGGGCAGTATGCCGGTGTCATCGACGTGAGCGCCGGCAACGCGGCGGAGGCGCTGGAGGAGGGCGAGGCGGCGGCGCTCGGCGAGGCCGCCAAGACGGTGCCGTTCACCGCCGTCGTCGGTGCGGACAAGCACCTGTCCTCGCTGACGCTGAAGATCCCGGCCGCCGGCAAAGCGAAGGCGTACGACTACGTCGTCACGTACGCCGACTACGGCAGCGCCCCGAAGATCAGCGTGCCGACCGGCACCGCCACGACGAAGGCACCAAAGATGGCGTACGAGATGTTGAACGGCTGACCCACGACGCAGGAGGGCGGCGGCCACACGGGGGGCCGCCGCCCTCCCGTCGTCGGGGGGTCAACGGCGGGGGCGGAGGGAGCGGGTCAGGTGGGTCAGGCGGGGGGCCAGGCTGGTCAGGCCGCCTGGGAAGAAGTAGACCGCCAGGATGAAGACCGTGCCCAGGACGAACAGCGGCTGGCTCAGCGGGCGGCTCAGGACCGCCGGCAGGTTGTCGACCGCGTCGGACGTACCGAAGGCGGTGAGCCGGTGGTCCAGGTACATGTAGAGGACACCGCCGAGCACCGGCCCCCACCGGGTCCCCGGCCCGCCGAGCACCACCATGACCAGCAGCGACAGGGTCAGCTCGGAGGAGGTGATGTGCGGCGACGCGCCGCCGACGATCAGGACGTAGACCACCCCGCCCGCCGACGCCAGACCGCCGGCCAGGGTGAACGCCACCAGCTTGTAGCGGTACGGGTCCAGCCCGAGCACGCCGATCCGCCGCTCGTCGTCGCGCAGCCCGGCGAGCACCCGGCCGGTCGGCGAACCGCTCACCCGGTGCACCACGAAGACCACCAGCGTCAGGTACGCCAGCGCGAGCCAGTACAGGTTGACGGTGTTCGTCACCCCTACCAGCCCGGCGGGCAGCCCGGACACGTCCAGCGGCAGGCCCTCCTCGCCACCGGTGAGCCCACCGAAGTCCCGCGCGACCAGGATCGCCCCGACCTGGGCGAAGGCCAACGTGACCATGGCGAACGCGATGCCCACGGTCCGCAGCGCCACCGCGCCGAGCAGCGCGGCGAGGATGGTGCCACCGGTGATGGTCAGCAGCGCCGCCTGCCAGAGCGGCAGGCCGGCCCGGGTGACGAGGATGTCCGTGCCGTACACGCCGGCGGCGAAATAGAGCGCGTGCCCGAAGGAGAGCATCCCGGTCCGACCGAAGAGCAGGTCGTACCCGGCGGCCAGCCCGCCGAAGATCAGGCAGATGGCGAGGATTTGCAGGGTGCCCGGTGAGTTGATCGGCCCTTCGAAGATCCCCGGCAGGGAGATCGTCGAGTACGGCAGGATCACCAGGACGACCAGCGCGACCAGCGGCAGGAACGGGCGGACCCGCTGCCACCGCTCCCGCTGCGGGGTCAACTCGGCGGGTACCTGCGCGGGAGGCGCGTCGAGGGTGGAGTTCGTCATGCCGTTGCCACCTTTCCGGCGATGCCCTGCGGGCGCAGCAGCAGCACCACGGCCAGCAGCCCGACCACGCAGATGTCGCCCAGCCCGGACGTGCCGTAGTAGTTGACGAACTGCTGCACCAGCCCGACGACGACAGCCGCGTACGCGGAGCCGACCACCGAGCCCATCCCGCCGATCACCACCACGATGAACGCGAAGATCAGCAGCGAGCCGCCCTGCCCGGGCGAGACCGTGCCGAAGTAGACCCCGCCGAGCGCACCGGCGAGCGCGGCAGCCGCCCCACCGATCGCGAAGACGAGAGTGAACGCCTTACGGACGTCGATGCCCAGCGCGGTCACCATCTCCCGGTTCTCCACCCCGGCCCGAATCACCAGGCCGTACCGGGTCCAGCGCAGGAACGCCAGGATCGCACCGAGCACCAGCACGGCCGCGATGATCAGCAGCAGGCCCCCGTTGGGCACCTGCGCGCCGAGGATCCCGGTCACCTGCCGGGTCCAGTCCGGACGCGGAAACGGCCGGGCGTCCGCACCCCAGGTGGCCTGGAGCAGCGCCACCCCGGCCAGTGACAGACCGACGGTGACCAGCACCTGCTCGATGGTGCGGGAGTAGAGCGGGCGGATCAGCACCAGCTCGACCAGGATCGCCACCAACGTGCCGGCAGCCACCCCGAAGGCGACCGCCAGCACGAAGCCGAACCCGTCACCGCCGGCGCCCGGCAGGTTGCCCGCCGCCCACCAGGTGCCGTAGGCGCCCACACCGAGGAACAGCCCGTGCGCGAAGTTGAGCACGTCGGCCAGGCCGAAGACCAGGGACAACCCGGAGGCGACCAGGAAGTACAGCGCCGCCAGGCCGAGCCCGGTCAACGCCAACAGAATCACGGTCCCCATCAGTGCTGGTCCTTCCTCGCGACTGCGGGGCTCGCAAGCTCACTCCTCGCGCTCGACGAGTGCACCTCCGCCGAGCCGACGCCGAGCAACGACTTGGTCAGCGCCGTCTCCAGCAGCAGCTCGCGGGCGTCGCCGGTCCAGGCCACCTTGCCAGCGGCCAGCACGACCGCGTCGCGGGCCAGCCGTCGTACCACTGCCAGGTTCTGCTCGACGAGCAGCACCGGCACCGACTCCGCGACCCGTTCCAGCACCTCGGCCACCTCGGTCACCACCTTCGGAGCCAACCCCTTGGTTGGCTCGTCGACCAGCAGCAGCCGGTTGTCGTTGAGCAGCACCCGACCGATCGCGAGCATCTGCTGCTGCCCGCCGGAGAGCGAGCCGGCCCGTTGCCGTCCGCGCCGGTCCAGCTCCGGAAAGAGCGCGAAAACCTTGTCGTACGCCGGGCTGGTGCCGCGCCGCTCTGCGAGCCGCAGGTTCTCGGCGACGGTGAGGCCGGCGAACACGCACCGGTCCTCGGGCACGTAGCCGAGCCCGCCGCGGACCAGCCGGTGAGTGGGCCGGGCCAGCAGGCTCTGCGCGCCCATCCGGATGGTGCCGCGGACCTCCCCGGCGGGCGGGGTGAGGCCGACGATCGCGCGCAGCGTGGTGGTCTTGCCGACGCCGTTGCGGCCGAGCAGGACGGTGACGCCGGTCGGGGCGACCGTGAAGGACACCCCCTGGAGGATGTGCAGCCCGGAGATCCGGACCGACAACCCCTCCACACTGAGGATCGGTTCCATCAGAGCGACTCCCCCAGGTAGGCCTCTTGCACGGTGGGGTTGGCCATCACCGTCTCCGGGGTGTCGCAGGCCAGCAGCGCGCCGTGGTGCATGACGGCGATCCGGTCGGCCAGTTCGAGGATGACGTCCATGTGGTGCTCGACCATCAGCACCGCCCGGCCGCTGTCGCCGGTCAACGACTTGATGACGGCCACCAACTCGGGCACGTCTTCGGCGCTGACGCCGGCCATCGGCTCGTCCAGCAGCATCACCCGCGGTTCACCGGCGAGCAGCAGGGCGATCTCCAACTTGCGTTTCTCGCCGTGGGCCAGGGTGCCGGCCAGCGCCGTACCCCGGTGGGTGAGGCCGACCCGGTCGAGCGCCGCGTCGGCGGCGGCAGCGACCTCCCGGTCGGCCGCCGCTCGCCGCCACAGTGCCATCGAGCCCCCGCGGTGCGCCTGCACGGCGAGCCGGACGTTCTCCCGCACGCTGAGCGAGCCGAAGACCGAGGACGCCTGGAAGGTACGGCCCAGCCCGAGGCGGGCCCGTCGGTGCGGCGGAAGCGCCCCGATGTCCTGCCCGTCCAGGACGACCCGGCCCTCCGTGGCCCGGCGCAGGCCGGTGATCAGGTTGAACAGTGAGGTCTTGCCGGCGCCGTTCGGCCCGATCACGCCCAGGAACTCCCCGGGCGCGAGATCGAGGTAGACGCTGTCGACGATGGCGACCTCACCGATCCGCCAGGTCAGACCGCGGGTGGCGAGCATGGGTCAGCCCTTCATGGCCACGGCCGGTGGCGCGGTCTCGTCACCGGTGAGGCTCTTCTGCGCGGTTGCCGTGAACGCGGTGCCGCTGCCGGTCAGCTTGGCCTGGAACATCGGCTGGAGAAGCGCGTGGTCCGCGGCCCGGATGGTCATCTTGCCCTTGACCCCGTCGAAGCTCCAGCCCTCCAGCGCGGTGACCATCTTGTCGACGTCGTCCCCGCCCTCCTGCACCGCACGGACCACCATCTGGGCGGCGGCGAAGCCGTCCGGGTGGAACAGGTCGATGGTGCTGACCTTGGCCTTCAGCGCCTTGCTGGCCTCGGTGTCGCTGGCACCGTCGAAGTAGTGCGACAGGAAGGAGATCTTGGTGCCGGCAGCACCGAAGGTCGGCCAGGAGGCCCGGATGTCCAGACCGGTGACGACCGTGGTGGAGGAGAGCACGCCCTGCTGGTCGAGGCTCTGCCACATGGCCGGGGCGGTGGTGCCGGCCCAGGCGACGAAGAGCAGGTCCGGCTTTGCGGCCTTGATCTGGCTGGCGAACGGCGTGAACTCGGTGGCGCTTGCCGGGGCGCGGACGCTGCTGACGGTCGCGCCGGCACCGCCGATGACGGCCTTGACGGCAGCCTCGTTCGCGTCGCCGAACGCGCCGTCCTGGGCGAAGACCACGACCTTCTTGCCGGCCGGGTCGCCAATGAACGACTTGGCGGTCACCACGTCCTGGTAGGACTGGCGGCCGGAGCGGAAGGTGTACTTGTTGGCGCCGGTGACCGCGTCCGTCGCGGCCGCTCCGGAGATGAAGAGGACCTTGTTCTGCGCCGCGATCGGGGCGACCTGGAGCGCCACGCCGGAGGCGGTGGAGCCGGCAATGATCTTGGTGCCCTTGCCGATCAGGTCCTTGGCGGCGGAGACCGCCTTCGCCGGGTCGCCCGCGTCGTCGACCTCGGTCACCTCGATCGTCCGGTCACCGACCTTGCCAGTGCCCTTGGTGGCGAAGTCGAGCCCCGCCTTGAACCCCTCGATGTACTGCTTTCCATAGCTGGCCAGTGCTCCCGACTGGGAGTACACCAGGCCGACCTTGACCGGCGCGGCGCTGTCGCCGCCGCCGGTGGCGGTGTCCTGCGGGCTGCCACAGGCCGTGGCGGCCAGCGCCGCTGCCATCATCGTGGCGGCGGAGAGGAACACCCGCCGCGTCGTCCGGACCGTCATTGCGACTCCACATGAGGACTCGGAGGGAGAGAACTTCTTCGTGACGGCTCACGCTAGAAGTGACGTCACCCACGGGCTATGTGGCGGAAACACACAAGTAACAGGAATGAGGTGGCCGGGGGTTACAACGGACCGCGTTACCGCCTGAACGCCCGGTCTCCCGATGGCGTGGACCCCCACGGACCGTCCGGCGTCTGTGTCGTCGCGCGCCATCCATCCCGCATGATCGACACCAGGTCGGCGATCTCGCGCGCCAGATCGGCGGGCGAAGATCAACACCGCGCGTCCGCGCGCGTCGCACCCCTTCAAGATCGTGCTCGATCGTGGATGTAGTGGCCTCGAACGTTCTGTGACACCACTACTTCCACGATCGAGCACGATCTTGCGAACGTCCGCCCGGCGGAATGCCTGTTCCCACTCCGAACGGTGACCGGAACAGGAAGATTGTCTGGTGCGCCGGTTCTTCCGCAACCCCGTGCGGCTGGTGCCGTTCGCGTTCCTGGTGCCGATCCTGCTCGGCACCGGGCTGCTGTCGGCGCGTTGGGCGACGGTCGACCACCAGCGCCCACCCCTGGTCACCGCGCTCTTCACCGCCACGTCGGCGGTGTCGGTCACTGGCATGGCGGTCACCGACACTCCCAACTACTGGTCCGGCTTGGGACTGGTGGTGATCACCGTGCTCACCCAGCTCGGCGGCCTCGGGATCCTCACCGTTGCGGCGCTGGTCATCCTGGTGGTCTCCCGTCAGCTCGGGCTGCGCAACCGGCTATTGGTGCAGGCCGAGACGGCGGAGTTCGGCATCGGTGACGTGGCCCGGCTGCTGCGCCGGATCGCGGTGACCGTCTTCGCCTGCGAGGCGTTGATGACCGCGCTGGTCGCGGGCCGACTGTGGCTGGCGTACGACTACCCACCCGGGCGTGCCCTCTGGTCGGGCGTCTTCCACGCCGTTCAGGCTTTCAACAACGGTGGCTTCGCGCTCTACTCCGACGGCCTGCTGGCCTTCGACCGCGACCCGTGGGTGTCACTGCCGCTGGCGTTCGGTGCGATCGTCGGCGGGCTCGGGTTCCCCGCCCTGTTCGAGGCGGTACGCGAGTGGCACAAGCCTGCGGGCTGGGCCGTGGCCACCAAGCTCACCATCTGGGGCAGTGTCGCGCTGCTGCTGATCGGCTTCGTCGGCCTGCTCGCCGCCGAGTGGACCAACGACGACACCATCGGCCCGTACGACGTTCGGGGCAAGATGCTCGCGTCGTTCACCCAGATCGCGCTGAGCCGGACCGGCGGCTTCAGCGTCCTGGACATCACCGCCCTGCAGGAAGAGAGCTACCCACTGCTGATCGTGCTGATGTTCATCGGCGGTGGCAGCGCCAGCACGGCCGGCGGGATCAAGGTTTCCACGTTCTTCCTGCTGGCGTTCACCATCTGGGCCGAGCTGCGCGGCGAGCCGGACGTGACGGTCGGGCACCGCCGGGTGGCCACCGCCAGCCAGCGACAGGCGATCACTGTGGCCCTGCTCAGCGTCGCACTGGTCACGGCCGGGACGATGCTCTTGCTGCTGCTCACTGAGGGGGTCCGCTTCGTGGCGGCCCTGTTCGAGGTCACCTCCGCCTTCAGCACCACGGGGCTGACCATCGGGCTGGCCGGCACGCTGCCGGGCAGCGGCCAATTGACTCTGACCGTGTTGATGTTCATCGGCCGGATCGGGCCGCTCACCCTCGGATCAGCGATCGCCCTGAACACCCGGCGCCGGCTCTACCGCTATCCCCAGGAACAACCCGTTGTCGGCTAGCAGCAAGGAGGGTCGAGGTGTCAGCTAGGCGCGCGGATGGTCGGGGCGTCGTGGTGATCGGGCTGGGTCGGTTCGGCTGCCACCTGGCGGGGTCGCTGAGCCGGATGGACCGCGAGGTGCTGGCCATCGACCGCAACCCGGAACAGGTGCAGCGGTGGTCGGCCCAGCTCGACCGGGTGGTCCAGGCCGACGCGACCGAGGAGGGGGCGCTGCGGCAACTCGGCGTTGCCAGCTTCGGGCGGGCGGTGGTGGCCATCGGGGCCTCGGTGGAGGCGAGCGTCCTCACCGTGCTGGCGCTGGTCGAGCTGGGTCTGCCGCAGATCTGGGCGCGGGCGACCTCGCAGAAGCACGCCAAGATCTTGTCGTCGGTGGGCGCGCACCATGTGATCTTCCCCGAGGCGGAGACCGGTGACCGGGTGGCGCACCTGATCGTCAGCCGGCTGCTCGACTTCATCGAGTTCGACGACGACTTCGCGATCGCCACCGTCCGGGTGCCGGACTCCCTGGTCGGGCGGACCCTGCTCGACCTGCGTCCGGAGGAACGCTACGGGGTTCGGGTGGTTGGCGCGAAGCTGCCGGGCGAGCGCTTCCGGTACGCCTCCGACAGTACGAGGCTTTCCCAGGGCGTCGTGCTGGTCGTGGAGGGCGGGATCGACCAGGTGCAGCGGTTCGCGGGGCAGCGCTGAGCGGCCTCACTTCTTACCGCTGCCGTGCCCCTTCCCGTGACCCTTGGTCACTTTCCCGCTTTTCCCGGACCACCATCCGATCCCTTGCCCTTGCTGGGCTTCTCGGGCTTGGTCTTCGTCGTGCCACTGCCCGGGCCGGAGCCACCCGAACCCGGGCCGCCACGGACCGTCGCCGCCTTCGGCGCGACCGTCACCGCCTTCGGCGGGGCCTTCACGGTGGCCGCCTTGCTCGGCGGGACAGTGGGAGGAGTCGTGCCGGCCACCCCGGAGACCCGTACCCCGCAGGTCACCTCGCCGAGCCGGAACTCCACCGGCAGCGGGTTCGCCCCGCTGTACTTCCCCGCGAGGGTGAACTTCTCGGCCGCGCCGGCAGCCAGCGTGGTGCGCTGGGCCGTCGGCCGGATCAGCACCGTGCTCCCCTGCTGGTGCACCGGTGCGGGCTCCGCCTTCGTCACCGTCTGCTGCCCGGGAAAGGTGAAGCTCATCGTCCAGTCCCGCAGCTCACGGTCACCGGTGTTGGTCAGGGTCAGCTCGGCGGCGAAGTCGCGGCCGGAGTCCGTCCGCAGCGCGTACGCCACCTCGCAGGGCGCCGCCGTCGGCAGACCCATCTTGGCCACGGTCGTCGGCTGGTCCCCGCCACTGGCCGGGCTGCGCGAGGTGAACCCCCACATCGCCCCGGTGACGGCGATCAGCCCGACGGCGGCCACTCCGGCCTCCACCCGCCGACGCCTGGTCACCCGCTGCCGCGCCCGCCGGTTCCGGTCACGGGTACGCGACAGCGGCAGCGCGTCCGTCGCCGCCGACCAGGGCAGGATCGTGGTACGCGCACTGCCCAGCATGGCCGGGTCCAGGGGCCCGGCGGCCGGCGACACCGGCACCGCCGCCAGCATGCCGGCCGCGTCGGCGAGGGTCCGGGTCAGCTCGGCGGTGACCGGCCGGTCGTCGGGCCGCTTGGCCAGGCAGCGCCCCACCAGGGCGGCCACCTCGTCGGGCAGGCCCGGTACCGTCGGCATCGGCGCCGGCTCGTTGTACATGTGCGCGCGCAACATCTGGGTGGTCGTGCTGGCCTGCCACGGCAGCCGGCCGGTGAGCATCCGGTAGAGCAGCAGCCCGACGGCGTACACGTCGGTGGCCGGGGAGACCTGGCCGTTGTCCAGCCGTTCCGGCGCGAGGTACGCGGGCGTGCCCAGCAGCGAGCCGTCCGGCCCCTTCTCGCTCTCCCCGACCAGCGCCGAGATGCCGAAGTCGACCACCTTGACGCCGGTCGACGTGAGCATGACGTTGCCCGGGGTGACGTCGCGGTGCACCACACCGCGGGCGTGGGCGGTGGCCAGCGCCGAGCTGACCTCCGCGCCGATGGTCACCGCTTCCCGCCACGGCAGCCGGCTCTCCTGACCCAGCCGGCTGGCCAGAGACATGCCGTCGACCAGCTCCATCACCACGTACGGCACGGTCAGACCCACCTGCTCGGACTCGCCGTAGTCGTACACGTTGGTGATGTTGGGGTGGCAGAGCCGCGCGGCGGCCTGCGCCTCGATGCGGATCCGGTGGCGGAAGGCCCGGTCGGTGGCCAGCCGGGAGGCCAGCACCTTCACCGCGACCTGGCGGCCGAGCACCTCGTCGTAGCCGCGCCAGACCACCGACATGCCGCCAGCGCCGAGCTGCTCGATCAGCCGGTACCGCTCATCGAGCAGCTGCGCGCCGTTTCGATCCCCACCACCCATGGTGACCGTTGTTGCCCACGAGCAGCCGACCTACACCTCAAGGATCGGAATCGGTCAGCTTTGTCACCCGTTCAGGCGGTGGCCAGCAGTTGGTCCACCGGGGCGTAGTCGTCGGACAACACCATCGCCCCGCCGACGAAATCCGTCAGCTCCGCGCCGGACAGCAGGCTGACCTTCGGGTCGACCTCGCCCAGTCGGGCTTGAACGGCTTCCAGTGGCAGCGGCGCATCGGAGCCGACGATGAGGAAGTTGGACCCCCGCTCCTCGGCGAGCGCCTCCGGCGGCGCGATCAACGCGACGTGCGCGAACTCGGCGGCCACCGTGGCCAGCTCCGCGCGGATGAACCGCAGCGGCGGATAGTCGATGACGTTCTGCACGTACACACCGCCGGGGCGGGTCACCCGTCGGACCTCGGCGGCCATTTCGCGGGTGGCCAGGTGCCAGGGCACCACCAGGTGGCCGAACGCGTCACCGACCACCAGGTCGCGGCTGTCCGTCGGCTCACCGACGACCAGCATCCGGGCGTCACCCACCACCGCCCGCAGCTCCGGCCCCGGGCGTACGCCCAACTCGCGCTCGCCCAACTCGACCAGCCCACCGTCGATCTCGAACACCACGTTGTCAGTGCCCGGCCGGGTGGCGGTCAGATAGCCCGGCACGGTGAACCCACCGCCGCCAAGGTGCAGCGCGTCCAGCCGCTGACCGGCCGGCGCGGTGACGTCGGCGACCGCGCCGATCCACTTGGTGTACGCGTACTCCAGGTGCTTCGGGTCGGCCAGGTCCACGTACGAGTGCTGGGCCGAGTTGAGCAGGAGCGTGCGCCCGGTGGGCCGGTTCGGGTCGGACGCCACCCGGGCGCAGTGGTACGCCGTCTCGATGTCGCACGGGTTCGGTGCCACGGTGGTCAGCCCGGCCCCGACCAGGCCGAGGACGGCCAGCGCGGCCCGGGTCCGGGCGGGACCGGGCAGCTCGGTGGGGTCCTGCCGGCGCAGATACCAGCCGAGGCCGAGGCCGACCAGCCCGAGCGCGATCGCCAGTGCCAGCAGGATCACCGTGCTGCGCAGCGCCGCGACCAGCACGAAGCCGGTGAGCAGGGTGGCGGTGATGCCGCCCAGGGTGCCGATCCCGGACAGTCGACCGACCACCTGGCCGGTGCGGCGCAGGTCGGCGAGCTGAAGCTTCACGACCAGCGGGGTGACCGCGGCCAGCAGAGCGGCCGGCACGAACACCGCCAGCGCCACCAGCAGCAGGATGGCGGTCTCCGCACCGCCGCGCAGCACCTCACCGGCGTACCGGACCACGGGCAGGGTGACCGCGGTGGCGATGCCGGCCAGCACCAACGCCGGTGCCAGCAGGCCACGGGGATTACGTCGGTCGGCCAGCCAGCCACCGGACCACGCCCCGTAGGCGATCGCGGCCAGCGCGATGCCGATCACCGAACTGGTCACCTGGAGGGTCACCCCGACGTACGGGCCGACCAGGCGCAGCGCGACGGTCTCCAGCACCAGCACGGCGCCGCTGGAGAAGAAGACCAGGAAGGCGGCCAGGCCGTTGGGCAGCGCCCGGCCGGTGACCGGCACGGACGGGGCCGAGGAAGCCGGTGGGGCCGCTACGTCGGGCGGTGGGGAGTTCATCGTCGCGATGGTACGCAGCGAAGCTGGTGCTCCGGGTCAGTACATCGAGAGATGAACATGGTTCGTGTGGGACGCGGCGGGACTGCCGCTGCCGCTGTACGCACGCCATCCGGTGCCGGGATGCCAGATCTGCCGGTACCAGATCACGTAGAGCACGCCCAGTCGGTCGGCGTTGCGCACGTGCCAGGCGGCCAGGCTGTCCCCGTACGCCTTGTCGCCGCCGGTCGCGTTGCGATCCTCGAAGCCGTTGGTGGCTGCCGCGAAGTCGCAGGCCCGCCCCTTCGGGTGCTCGCCGCCGCCACCCTCGCGCTTGCAGGAGACATGCCGCTTGTAGCCGGCGGCCTGGGTCTGCTTGAGCGCGTTGAGGGTGCGCGGGGTGATGCAGCCGGAGGTGGTCGGGTCCTTCACCGAGCAGGATTCCGAGGGCCAGGATCCGTCGGAGTTGCGCGGCGCCGGCTTCGCCGAGGTGGAGCTGCCGCCACTGAACCCGTTGCTGCTGCCCGAGCTGACCTCGGCGAGCGCCGCCTCGGCCTCCTTCTTCTTCTTCGCCATCACGGCGAGCTGCTTCTGCTGCTCGCGGACCTCGGCGTCGATGGCGACCTTGGCCTGCTGCGCCTGCTCCCGGGCTTCGACGAGATCGCGCAGCCGCTTGCTGTCCCGCTGGGCCATCATGTCGAGGTCGCTGGCGCGTTGCAGGAACGCCTGCGGCGTGGCGGTGTTGAGCAGCATCGACGCCGGGCTGAGCCGGCCGACGCGGTACGACTGCGCGGCAACCTCGCCGACCTGGGCGGTGAGCCCGACCAACCGACCCTCGACCGCCGTCAGCTCACCGGTCAGCGCCGTCTGGCGACGCTTGGAGTTGTCCAGTTTGGCCTTGGCATCGATGTGGCCCTTGGCGGTCAGCTCCAACGCGTCCCGCAGCTTCTTGCTGCCGCCCTCGTCGGGCTCCGCGTACGCGGGCACGGCGGCACCGCCGAGCACCAGCGCGGCGGTGGCGAGCACGGCGAACAGTGCGCGGCGACCGAGCCGCGGGCTGAGCCTGGTCCTGGGCACGAAAGCGTCCTTCCGTCGACCGCCGGCCCCCGGTGAACCACTGCGCGGCGGCGTCCCCGCCGGCGCCGGTCGGCGGCCTGCTGGCGGAGACCGCCGGTCACGATACCGGACTGCGCGCCAGTGACCAGCCCCGCTGGCCGCCGGGTTGACACGATGTCGACGGAGCGTGCCAACACTGTCGCGCAGTGCGCGGATCAGGGGCCGATGAGGGCGTCGCGCACCTCGGTCCAGACCTGCTCGTTTGCCGCGACGAGCAGACCGCGGCCGTCGTCAGCGGGGTGGTAGTCGACGCCGTCGAACCGGCGGGCGACGCCACCGGCCGCGCGGACCAGCAGAGAGCCCGGGGCATGGTCCCACGGCAGGGTGCGCCAGAAGAGGGCGAACTGCTGCTCGCCGGTGAGGATGTCCAGATACTCCCGGCCTGCGCAGTGCTGGCCGGGCAGCAGCTCACCGAGCCGCCGGCCGCCGGCGCGGACCCGGTCCCGGGTCTCCGGCGGCAGGAACCTGGTCATCGCCACGCCGCGCAGCTCACCGAGCGGCGGCACCGAGGCGCTGCCGTTCACCGGCCGGCCGTTGAGCAGGATGCCGTCGTCCGCCCAGGCGGCGGCGAGAGTGTCGGCGAGCGGGTCGAGGATCCAACCGGCGACTGGCCGCCCGTCGGTCAGCAGTGACACCATGACGGCGAATGGCCGGCGACCCGCGGCGAAGTTGGCGGTGCCGTCGACCGGGTCGACCAGCCACACGTCCCCGCCGTCGCGCAGGTGCCGCAGCAACCCCGGGTCGTCGGCGACGCCCTCCTCACCGACGACCTTCGAGCCCGGCCGCAGCCGGCGCAACCCCGCCGAGAGCAGCTCCTCGGCCCGGCGGTCAGCGATGGTGACCACCTCGCCGGGTGCCTTCTCCGACACGTCGGCGTCGTCGAGTTTGCCGAACAGTGGCAGCACGACCTGATCGGCGACCTCCCGGAGCAGGTCGCCTACGTCGTCGAGCAGGGTGTCAGCCACGCGGCGGCAGCTTGACCACGCTGACGAAGAACTCGTCGATCTGACGGACCACCGAGATGAAGCGCTCGAAGTCCACCGGCTTGGTCACGTAGGCGTTGGCGTGCAGCTGGTAGCTGCGCATGATGTCCTCGTCGGCCTGCGAGGTGGTGAGCACCACCACCGGGATCCGACGCAGGTTCTCGTCCTTCTTGATCTCTTCCAGCACCTCCCGGCCGTCGCGGCGGGGCAGGTTGAGGTCGAGCAGGATCAGGTCGGGCGTCACCGCGTCGGCGTACTGGCCCTCCTGCCGCAGGTAGGCGAGCGCCTCGGTGCCGTCGGAGACGACGCTCAGCCGGTTCCGCAGCTTGTGCTCCTCGAACGCCTCCTGGGTCATCAACACATCACCCGGATCGTCCTCCACGAGCAGGACCTCGATCGGGCTCTTGCCATCCGCCGGCGCGGTCATCCCACCGTCTCCCTCATGTCACCCGTTCTACCGCTTTCCGGCGACTCGTCTGCCCGGTCCGGCCGGTCCGGCCCGGCGGACTGCTCCGCCAGCCCCGCCGGAGCCTCGTTCGAGGGCGTCGCGTCGCCGTCTGCCACAGTCTGCGGCTGCTCCGGCGAGTCGACAGCCGCAGTGGCGGCGGCCTCGATGTCACTCGGAAGCGCCGGCAGGGTGAACCGGATCGCGGTGCCCTCCGGCACGTCGGTGTCCACCCAGACCCGGCCGCCGTGATATTCGACGATCTTCTTGACGATGGCCAACCCGATGCCGGTGCCCGGGTACGCGTCCTTCGAGTGCAGCCGCTGGAAGATCACAAAGATCTTGTCGGCGAACTCCGGCTCGATCCCGATGCCGTTGTCCTGGCAGCTGATCTCCCACTCGGCGCCCACCAGCCGGGCCGAGATGTGCACCTTCGGCGGCACGTCCAGACGGCGGAACTTGATCGAGTTGCTGACCAGGTTGGCCAGCAGGTTGGTGAGCAGCGGTTCCTCACCCGAGATCACCGGCAGCTCGGTCCAGGTTAGCTCGGCATCGGCGTACTGCCGGGCGGCCTCGGTCTGGCCGGCCACGTCGCCCATCACCTTGTTGAGATCGACCTCGACGAAGCCGGTGGTGAGTCGGCCGATCCGGGAGAACGCGAGCAGGTCGTTGATCAGACGCTGCATCCGCTGCGCGCCGTCCACCGCGAAGGCGATGTACTGGTCGGCCCGCTCGTCGAGCTGCCCGGCATAGCGGCGCTGGAGCAGTTGGCAGAAGCTGGCCACCTTGCGCAGCGGCTCCTGCAGGTCGTGCGAGGCCACGTACGCGAACTGCTCCAGGTCGCGGTTGGACCGGGTCAGCTCCTCCGCCTGCTTCTGGAGCTGGCTGTTGACCCACTCGATGCGCTCGCGGGCAGCCCGCACCTCGGCCAGGTCGGCGGCGATCTTCTGGCGCATCGCGTCCACGTCCTCGCCGAGCCGGATGAACTCCGGCGGGCCGGTGGTGGCGATGCCGTGCTGGTAGTCACCCTCGGCGACCTCGCGGACCTGGTCGGCCAGCCCGATCAGGGGTCGGATGACCATCCGGTCCAGGGAAAGCAGCAGCACCGAACCGGCGATGACGACCACCAACGCGGCGACGATCAACAGGACGACCAGCACGTTGCTGCTGGTGCGCACGTTGGCGGCGGCCTCTTCCCGGGCGGCCAGGATCTCCTCCTGGAGGTCGTTCACCGCCGATCGCACCTCGTCGAACTGCTGCCGGGCCTGTTCGGTGACCAACGCCTGACCGGCGCTGGTGCCGCTCTCCTCGGTAGTCGTGATCACCGGCTCCGCCACCGACTGCCGCCACTGCGCCGTGCGCTCCTCGACAATCCGCATCTCCTGGCCGATCTGCGGGTAGTCGTCAAGCAGCGCCCGCATCGCGGCGATGACGCTCTTCTCCTGTTCGAGCCCCTCCTGGTACGGACTCAGGTCGGCGGGATCACCGCTGACCGCGTACCCGCGGATCCCCGTCTCCTGGTCGAGCAGCGCGTTGAGCAGCTCCTGTGACTGCACCCGCAGCGGGCCGGTCTGGTTCAGGATGGCGTCGATCTGGGCGCGGTTGCGGGCGGCCATCGCCGCTTCCGCGCTGGCCAGGCCGATCAACAGCACACCCACGACGGTGAGCAGCGTGATGACCCGACGGCGCAGACTCCAGCCGCCGATCTCCGGCTTCATCGGCCACCACCCCGGCTGACCAGCAGCATGGCCACGTCGTCGGCGAGGGGGCCACCGTTGATCTGCTCCGCCCGGCCGACCAGCCAGGCCGGCAGCTCGGGCAGCGACACCGCGCGGTTCGCCGGCTCGTCCAACAGGCCGCTCAGACCCGGCACGTCGAGCCGTTCGTTGCCGGCGCCCACCCGCCCCTCGATCAGGCCGTCGGTGTACATCAGCAGGGACCAGTCATCGGTGTCGAACTCCAGGTCGTAGGCGATTGGCCGGCGAGGTCGTACGCCCAGCAGCCGGCCGCCGGGCGCGGGCACCGGGGCGACCCGGCCGCCGGTGAGCAGCAGCGGCGGCGGATGCCCGGCGAGTCGGACGGTGGCTCGGTTGGCGTCCAGGTCCAGTCGGGTGGTCGCCACGGTCGCGAAGATCTCCTGGAGGCGGCGCTCACTCATCAGCACCTGCTCCAGTGCGGGCAGCACCTCGTCGTCGGGCACTCCGGCGAGCACCAGGGCCCGCCAGGCCACCCGCAGCTCCACACCGAGCGCGGCCTCGTCCACCCCGTGCCCGCAGACGTCGCCGACGATCAGGTCGAGACGGTCCGGACGGGTCTGCACCACGTCGAAGAAGTCCCCACCGATCAGCGCGGCGTGCCGGCCCGGACGGTAGAAGGTGTGCACCGCCACCTGGTCGGTCGTCATCAACGGCTGTGGCAGCAGGCCGCGTTCGAGCCGAGCCGACTCGGCCTGGCGCAGCTCGATCTCCCGCAGCCGGCGGGCGTTCTCGTCGGCGCGCTTGCGCTCCACGGCGTAGCGCAGCGCCCGGGTCAGCAGTACCCCGTCGACCTGACCCTTGACCAGGTAGTCCTGTGCACCCTCGGCGACCGCCACGATGCCCAGGTGCTCGTCCGAGCGGCCGGTCAGCACGCAGACCGCGGCGCCGCTGGACATCTCCAGCACCTGGCGCAGCCCATCCAGCCCCTGCGCGTCGGGAAGGCCCAGGTCGAGCAGGACGCAGTCGACGCCTGCGATCCGCTGCCGCGCCTCGCTGAGGCTGGTGGCGATCAGCAGCTCGATCATCGAGTTCGTCTCGGCGAGCAGCTCACTGACCAGGAAGGCGTCACCCTCGTCGTCCTCCACCAGCAGCACCCGCAACCGCTCGCCCGGCGGAAGGTTGGCGTGCCGCGCCAGGCCACCGTGCGGGTACGGCACAACTGAGGAACCGGCCAAGCCGGCCCCCCGGTGCGGCCGGGTCACCGCCGCGAGACGCGGGAGTTCGCTGGTGATGTCGGGCTCCTTCCGAGTGCCCTGCTGATCCTGTATTAGACAACGGTCGCACACAACACGATGCCCACGGCACGGGCGGGGATGGGCCGCATCACTGCCCGCCGAATGACCAGCCGGGCGGGCGGTCGATGCGGGCGTACCGGCCATCGCATCGGGGGCCGCCTCCGGGCAGGATGGTGCCACCCCAGGCCCCACCACCCCCCGAGGAGTTTCTGTGGGCGCACCCACCACCCCGGCCACGACGGAGACGCCAGCCCGTCCGACTCCGGGCGTACCCCCTGCCAACCGGGCGCTGACCCGGCCTCGCCGGCGGCTCATGGCCGCCGCGGCGGCCCTGGTCGCGCTGGCCGCCGTCGGCGCGGGCAGCCTGCTCGACCTGCGCACCCCCGCGCCGCGGCAGGTGGACGCGCCGGCGGGTGAGTTCAGCGCCAGCCGGGCGTACGAGGACGTGAAGGTGATCGCAGCCCGATCGCACGTCGCCGGCAGCCCGGCCAACGACCAGGTCCGCGCGCACATCGAACAGCAGTTGCGCGGGCTGGGCCTGGAGACCGAGGTGCAGGACACCGTGGCACCGGAGGCCGGCCAGCTCAGCGGGGCGGCGGGCGGAGCGACCCTGGCCCGCGTCCGCAATGTGGTGGCCCGGCTGCCCGGCACCGACTCGACCGGTCGGATCTTCCTGGTCGCCCACTACGACTCGGTGCAGACCGGGCCGGGCGGCAACGACGACGCGGCCGGCACCTCGACCATCCTGGAGGTGGCCCGCGCGCTGACCACCGGCCCCCGGCCGCGCAACGACATCGTCTTCGTGCTGACCGACGCCGAGGAGGCGTGCCTCTGCGGCGCGTCCGCGTTCGCCGCCAGCCACCCGCTGGCCGCCGACGGCGGCGTGGTGCTCAACCTGGAGGCCCGCGGCTCCACCGGGCCCGTGATCATGTTCGAGACGTCCCGGAACAACGCCAAGCTGGTGGACGTCTTCGGCCGGGCCGCCCCGCACCCGGTCGGCACCTCGTTCGCTGTGGAGATCTACCGCGCGCTGCCCAACGACACCGACTTCACCGCGTTCCTGGACCAGAAGTTCGTCGGGTTGAACTCCGCCTACATCGACGGCGGCGCGATCTATCACACGCCGCTGGACACTCCGGCGTCGATGGACCGGGGCAGCCTCCAGCAGCACGGCGACAACGCGCTGGGCCTGGCCCGGGAGTTCGGCCGTACCGACCTGACCGATCTGCGCTCCGGGCACGACGCCACGTACTTCCCGGTCCCCGGCGGGCTGGTCCGCTATCCCGGCTGGCTCACCCTTCCTCTGGCCCTGCTCGCGGTGGCCGCGGTGGCCGCGCTGGGCTGGCTGACCCGCCGACAGGGCCGGGCCAGCGCCGGCCGGCTGGCCGCCGGCTTCGGGCTGGCCCTGGTGCCGATCGTGGTCGCGCCGGTCGCCGCGCAGCTGCTCTGGCTGGCGATCACCACAATCCGACCGGGGTACGCGGAACTGCTCGACCCGTACCGGCCGATCTGGTTCCGGTTGGCCGTGCTGGCGCTCGCCGCCGCCATCCTGTTCACCTGGTACGCGCTGACCCGCCGCCGGATCGGCCCGGCCGCGCTCGCCGTCGGCGGGCTGGCCTGGCTGGCCCTGCTCGGGGTGCTGCTCGCCGTGGCGGTGCCCGGCGGCGCGTACCTCACCACCCTGCCGGCCCTGGCCGGCGCCCTCGGCGGGCTGGTCGCGCTGCGTACCCGGCAGACCGGGCCGTGGCCGGTGGTGGCGGTGACCGCCGCCGCGGCCGTCGGCGTGGTCATCCTGCTGCCCACCGTGGTGCTGCTCTTCCCGGCGCTGGGAATGGAGATGGGCGGGGTGGCCGCGCTGGTCGCGGTGCTGCTCGGCCTGACCGCCCTGCCGGTGGTCGACCTGCTGCACCCACAGGCCGGCGGCCAGCGCGGTCTGCTGGCACTGCGGGCCCGCCGGCTCGGCGTGCTGCCGGCCGCGGCAGCCGCCGTGGCGGCGGTGGTGCTCGCCGGGGTCGGCCTGACCGTCGACCGGTTCGACGCCGCCCACCCCGCGCCCACCCACCTGATGTACGCCATGGACGCTGGCACCGGCCAGGCCCGTTGGCTCAGCCACGAGAGCGACCCGCAGCCGTGGACGGACGGCTACGTGGACGGGGTGACCGACGTCGGCGACGACTTCCCCGGGCTCGGCGACGGTGAGTTGCGCGCCGGGCCGGCACAGTCGGCGAACCTGCCGGCGCCGAAGCTGGAGGTGTTGGCCGACGCCAGTTCCGGCGGCGAACGCACGCTGCGGCTGCGGCTCACCCCGCAGCGCGCGGCCCGGCTCGCCACCCTGCACGTCGACACGTCGACCGCCACCGTGCTGCGAGCCGAGGTGGCCGGACGGTCGGTGCCGGTGGAGCCCCGCGAGGGGAGGTGGGGCTTCGGGCTGGTCTTCCACGCCCCGCCGACGGAGGGGATCGAGGTCACGTTGACCCTGCGGCCGTCCGCCGGGCAGGTGGCGCTGCGGGCGATGGACGCCAGTGACGGGCTGGACGCGCTGCCCGGCTTCCGCCCCCGGCCGCCGGCTGTCGGCGTCGTCGGGTCGCACAGCTCCGAGATGTTGGCGGTCGCCCGCACCTATCCCATCTGACGAACAGCATGGTGGTCCGGTGGAGCGATTCATCCGCCGGACCACCGGCTTTCGTAGCGATCAAAATCGGATTCGTCTGACGTCAATCGGTCAACCCTCCGGTTCGGGTTGACCGGCGCCGATACGATGCCAGCGATTTCCGTCGTGATCGGTGAAGGTGAGCTCGACCAGAACGGTGTCGGCCGGACGTAACCGGTGCTCCGCCGTGACGGTGACGAAGAGGTCGTGAACGTCGCGGCCAGGTATGCGCCGGACCTGTTTCGCCGCGGCCAGCTCGGCGGATGGGCCGTCCGGATCGTCGGGCGGGACGAGCCGTGCCAGCACCGCCACGTCCAGCACCGGGGCGTCACTCTCGTTGGCCACGGTGACCCGCAGCACCGAGGCGCCCCGGATCTCGGCCACCGCCGACACCAGCCGGGCCTGCGTGGCCCGGACCCGCAGATCGTCGGAGCGGCGAGCGCGGATCTCCCGCCGCAGCCCGAGGTAGACGAAGAGCACGCTGGCGATGGAGCCGACCGCGCCGAACCAGTCCGGCACCGAACCCCAGTCGACCAGATCGTGGTACGGCATCCAGTTCATACGTCCATCGTGGAGGCACCGCGCGAGTCACGAGCCCGGCGGATCGGCCGGAATCAACGGCGAAATGGAAATGGCGGCACCGATTAGGCCGCCCGGGTGGCCTAAACGGAGAGTGTGCAACCCAGTACGGGGATGGATACCCTTGCGGTTGACGTGGTGCGGGCGACGATCCCTCCGGCTGTCCATAAGTGGGCAGAATCTTCCACCGTCGGCCCACTGCAATTTCGCCACCGAAGGGGGACCGCATTGACTGCGGACGTTCCACCCGAGGATGCCGGCGCGCCCCGGCCTGCGTACGACCGGCCGAGTCGCGTCTCCGTCGACCCACCGCTCGGCCGACTGGACAGCCCGCTGCACGGGCGCGACGACCTGATCGACCAGATCGTGCAACCGGGGGAAGGTGCCGGGGAGCAGCCCTCCGTGCACATCCTGTGCGGCATGGGCGGCTCCGGCAAGAGCCACGTTGCCCTGGAGATCGCCCGCCGCGCCCGGGCGGAAGGTCGGACGGTCTGGTGGGTGCAGGCAGCGCGGCTCAACTCCGGAATGCGTGAGGTGGTCAGCCAGCTCGGTGCCTCCGAGACCCAGGTCGACCAGGCCTGGGCCGGGATGATCAGCGCGACCGACCTGGTGTGGCGCTATCTCAACCAGGCCGCGCAGCCCTGGTTGCTGATCTTCGACAGCGCGGACGAGCCCGCCACGCTGGGCCCCACCGACGGGGTGCTCGCCGACGGCACCGGTTGGCTGCGCCGCCCGGACGCCGACGACGGCGTGGTCATCGTGACCACCCGGGATGGCAACCGGGCCACCTGGGGCACCTGGTCGACGCTGCACCAGGTGCGCCCGCTCGACGCCGACGCCGGCGCGCAGGTGCTGATCGACCGGGCCGGCAAGCAGGCCGGTGACCTGGCCAACGCCCGGGAGTTGGCCCGGGAGCTGGGCGGGTTGCCACTCGCTCTGCGCGCCGCCGGCAACTACCTGCGGTCGGTCAACGCCAGCCCGGTCTGGCGCGGCTCATCCACCATCACGACCTTCGCCGACTACCGGGCCGCTGTGGAGCGTCGGTTCCGGTCACCGCGCGACGCCACCGACGTCGACCTCGACGAGTCGCTCGGGCTGGAGATCGTCCGTGAGGTCGACGACATCTCGCTGGACCTGCTGACCCGCCGCAAGCTCCAACAGAGCCGGCCGCTGCTCAACGTGCTGGCCTGCCTGAGCGTCTCCCCGGTGCCCTACGAGGTGGTGCTCAAGCCGGCCATCCTGGCCGTCTCGCCGCTCTTCAAGGGGCTCACCGGCCAGCAGCGGCTGAAGGTGTTGGAGGGCATCGGCGACCTCGCCCTCGTCGACTTCGACGTCCGGGAGGACGTCACCGACCCGGCATTCGCGCACGTGCTGTCGCTACACCCGCTGGTGCACGCGATGTTCCGCGACCGCGACGAGGTCCGTGAGCAGATCGCCGAATACCACGGGCTGGTCATGAAGCTGCTGCTCGCCGCCACCGAAGGGCAGAGCCCAGACGACTCGGCGGCCTGGGCCAACTGGGACGTGCTGGTGCCGCACCTGGTCGAGGCGGTGCGGGAATACCTCGTGCCACAGAAGCACAAGCACGACCCCGAGACGGTACGCCGGGCGCTGGAGCTGGCCCGACTCACCGCCCGCTACCTCATCGCGGTCGGCCTACCCGGCTCGGCCTTCGACATCCTGGACCCGATCGTGCGGGGCTGCGCCGCGTACGACCACGACCTGGACCGACCGCAGGTGCTGGCGCTGCGCCACGAGCTGGGCCGCACCTGGCTCGAACGCAACCAGCCGGAGATGGCCGACCGGGTGCTCCGCGACGTGATCGCGGACCGCACCAGGGTGCTGGGCAGCGACGACGCCGACACCCTCGCCAGCCGCCACAAGCTCACCAAGGCGATCATGGCGCAGCGCCAGTGGCCGGAGGCCGAGTTGGAGCTGCGGCAGATCGTCGCCGCGGAAGACCAGGTCCGCGGCCCGGAGCACTGGGACACCATGATCGTGCGGCACAGTCTGGCGCTGGCCGTGCTCGCCCAACAACGGGCACCCGAAGCCGAGGAGATGCTGCACGCCATCCTGGAGGTCCGGTACCGGACCTGGCCGCTCAACCAACCGGAGACCTGGCAGGCCCGGCACACGTTGGCCCGCTGCATGCAGGCGCAGGGCCGACTCGCAGAGGCGGAGGCGGAGCTGCGGGCCACTCTGGCCACCGTGGAGCCCCGGCACGCCGACCGCGGCGAGGTGCTCGCCATCCGGGCCACCCTGGCCGCGGTGCTCCTGCTCGACGGGCGACTCGACCCGGCGATCGAGGCGTACGAGCAACTGCTGGCCGATCGCCGGCGACTACTCGGGGACACCCACCTGGACACCCTCCAGGTGGAGCACGCACTGCGGCGCCTGCGCAACGGCGACTGACCACCTGCTGCGCCTGGCAACGGCGGGATCAGTGCGGCGCGGCCGGGCCCAGGTCACTCGGGTCGGTGTTGCCACCACAGATGATCACGGCCACCCGCTCCCCCGGCTGTGGCACGTACGCGCCGCCGACCAGCGCGGCCAGCGCGGCGGCACCACCCAACTCGGCGGCGACCCGCAGCTCAGACCAGAGCAGGCGGCGCGCCCGCACCAGGTCCTCGTCACGGACCAGCACGGAGACCACCCCGGTCCGGCGGGCGGTGTCGAAGGCGATCTCGCCGATCCGACGGGCACCGAGCGAATCCGTGGCGATGCCGCCCACCTCGATGTCAACCGGTCGGCCTGCCTTGAGGGCCGAGTGCAGGGTGGGGATCTGCTCGGGCTCGACGGCGACGACGCGTACCGACCCGTCGAACCAGCTGGCGATGCCGGACACCAACCCGCCGCCGCCGACCGCCACCAGCACGGTGTCGATCCCGTCCACCTGCCGCTCCAGCTCCCGGCCAACGGTGCCCTGACCGGCCACCACCTCCGGTTGGTCGTACGCGTGCACGACCAACGCGCCGGTCTCCCCGGCCCGCTGGGTGCTCGCCGCCAACGCCTCGGCGTAGTGCTGACCGACCTGGCGCACCTGCGCGCCCAGCCCGGCCAGCCGCTGCACCTTCACCGGTGAGGCGGTGACCGGCACGAAGACCTCCGCCGGAACGCCCAGCGACCGGGCCGCGTACGCGACCGCGAGGCCATGGTTGCCGCCCGAAGCGGCGATCACCCCGGCCGACGGCAGCGCCCCCTGGAGCATTCGATTGAACGCCCCCCGGGGCTTGAACGAGCCGGTGTGCTGGTGCAGCTCCAGCTTGAGACTGAGCTGCCCGGGAACACCCAGGTCGGCACCATCGACGGCGATGACCGGGGTTTCCCGGACCCGCCCCTCGACCAGTGCCGCAGCCGCCTCGACGTCGCTTCTGTCCACCATGGGGAAACGCCCTTCACTACGACCAGAGGGCCAGTCGACCGTCGTCGGTGAGCCCGACAAAACATCCTATGGAGATCCGTCGGCCATCCGTCGCGGGACGCACCGTGTGATAGTGCCGTGGATCAAACAGAAAGCCCTCCCCGAGCGTGGGCCGCAATGTCAACGACTGCGCGTCGGCGGCCACCGACTCGTGGAAGCCGTACCCGCCGGGGATCCGCCACTCTTCGTCGTCCGGCTGCCAGCGCCGCCGCCACAGCACCGTCTCACCACCGGCCGGGGGTACCCGGATGTAGATGTTGAAGGCCAACTGCGCCACCACGTCACCGTCGAGCAGCCGGCCCGCGTACTCCCGGACCGCGTCGTCGAAATGCATCTGAAGGCCGGCGTTGATCTCGCGGACGATGCCGACGTGCATCTCCCGGCGCTGCCGCCGCCCGGGTGCGACGTCTGGCCAGGCGGCCCGGAACGCGGCCAGGCACAGCTCCCGTGGCGTGTCCGTCAGACCCAGCGTGGACCAGCTCTTCTCGGCCGCGCGGGCCGCGTCCCAGTAATCGTCGCGGAGTTCACCGGCATCCCGGTGGTCGTTGATGGCCGGGCCGAACTTGGCGACGGTGGGAAACACCCGACTCTCGTCGTAGCGGTCCATCGGTGCGTTGGCGAGCGCGGCGGTGATCGCGTGGCAGCGGGCCGCGGACAGCAGCCCCGGCACCCGGAGGGCGGCCAGCCGCCCGGCGATGAGCCCGGCGACATCCGCACGGGTGATCGAATCGGATTCGACGGCGACGAACAACGGATCGATCCTGCTCGAATGCTGCACGGCGGTCCTCCCGTAACGAAGATCCCTCACCGGACTTGTCGCGCCCCCGATCCGCGCACCGTGCAATGTACAAACCTCCAGCAAGGCGGGGTCCCGCAGATTCACGCGCGATGGCGCGGTCGCCGCTACCATCGGCGCAACCGGGGTACACGACACCGAGCCGTACGGCGGGCGCTTTCCACCGATCGGAGAATGGCGACGATTCCCCGGCGTGTCGCATGATGCGACTAGTTCGAACGCTGACGAGGAGTTCGATATGGCTGGCGCCGGCCCGACCGATCTTGACATGCACGCCGACCGTCTGGAAATGGCGCGTCGAATAGCCCGGGAAATGATCGAGTCCGACCATCAGGCACTGGAACTCGCCGTGCGGCAGCGCCCGCAGTGCTGGTCCCGACGCCCCGCCGGCCACGGCTCCCGCCCGGACGCTCTGGCGGGCTGACCCGATACTTCGGCCATGACGCTGTCGCCACCACGCCCCAACCTCGGTAGCACCAGCAAGGTCGCCACGCCAGCCATCTTCCTCGCGTTGCTGGTCAGCCTGGCGATGCTCGCGCTCATCTCCCGCACCAGGATCCGCTCGTCAGCCCTGGTGGGCACCCTGTCCGCGGTGCTTCCGCTGGCCGCGTGCGGCTTCCTCGCCGCCAGCCTCTGACCGGCCCAGCGGCCGATCGGCGTCAGGTCGTTCCTTCCAGCGGCGTGATCTTCGTACGGTCGATCTTGTGCGAGGCTTCGGCGGTGACTGACTTCGGCATCCGCGCAGCCACCCACTCTGATTCCGAGTTCCTGGTCGACATGCTGATGGATGCCGTGAACTGGCTACCGACGCGCCACTGGTCTCGGGACCAGATCCTGGCGAATCCCGCACTGGCGCACTATGTCACCGGTTGGATGCGGCGAGACGACTTCGGCCTGGTCGCGGTGGACCCGGCTCATGAGCCAGTCGGCGCAGCATGGTTCCGATACCTGACCGCCGCTGATCCGGGCTACGGGTACGTGAGTGACGACGTGCCGGAGCTGACTATCGGGGTGGTGCAAACCTGGCGGGGCCGGGGCGTGGGCCGAGCACTTCTGCGCGCCGCTCTGGCCGCCGCACGAGAACGTGGCGTCCGTACGGTGTCGCTGAGTGTGGAGCGGGCGAACTTCGCTTCGAGGCTGTATGCCGCTGAGGGATTCCGCACCGTCGAGTCGTTTGAGAACTCGGACACGATGGTCGCTGAGATCGGGACCTGACGGTCCGCGATCGGAAGCGGAACGTCTTTTTAGACATGCGTCGTGGATGTGCGAACCCACCAGTCGCAGCCGACAGGGGCCACGGGAAGTGGTGCAGCCGGGGCAAGATGCCAGTCATGCGCCGCATCGCTGCCACTCTCTGCCTGCTGACCGCCGCCGCGCTCGGAGTGGCTGCCTGCGCGGAGGCTCAACCGAGGCCCGGAGGCACCCCAAGCGCATCCACCCTCTGGGTCACCTATGCGGCCGAGGTGAGCGGCGTGACGGCCGGTCCGGGCGCCCAGGCTGTGACCGTGCATGTCGAGGCGCTCGCCGGTCGCGACGGCTGCTCGCGCAACGTGCGAGTCGATTCCCAAGAAGAGGAGAACGGCGTCATCTTCGCCAACATCGTGGAGGAGTCGGCCACCGTTGGCAACTGCCCGACCTTTGCGCCCGCCGAAGTGACACTCACGTCGACGGAGCCGATCGGCAAGCGACCGCTGTCGCTCAACCAGAAGGCTTGGGCGCTGAAGAACGGCACCTACACCCTCTGCGACGAGAACCTTGGCTGCAACCCGCCAAAGGACCGCTGCGATCCGGTCTGGACGCGTGCGGCCGTACGAGGGATGGACCTGTCCCGCCACTCGCAGGGCACCGTCGAAGCCTGCGATGGGAACTGGCTCATCATGACGGTGCCCGACGACCCGACAGCGTGCGGCGTCGAGGCGCGCCCGGGGTGCGAGGTGAACACCGCCGTCCGACGCTACTTTCTGCGGAACAAGCCGGCCGGCTGGTTGATTATCGCCCAGACCAATTCTGGTGGGTGTGACGTCGTTGTGAAGGCCGCAAGCACCTTCCCCCGGAAGCTCTGCGCCGACCTGGAGCCGACGAGCCGACTCATCAGCGTGGCGCCGACGCTGCCGCCGGGCTCTCCACCAGGCGGCTGAGGCCGCCCGCCGACCCCGGACGGGGCGAAGCTCGTACTGCCCGAAGTTGGCCTCGTGCGGCCACCTCTCTGGTTTATTGGAGCCGTAGCCGGACGGCGTACGGGTCGACGAGCGTCACGCCGGCGGCAGTGCGCACGTGCAGCTCACAGCCGGTGGGATCGCCCCGATCGCTGGGCCACCACAGACCCCAGCAGGAACGGGAAGACCAGCCCGCCGAGCAGCGCGCCCACATGGTCGGCGGCGAACAGGTCGGCCACCACGGTTGGCGGCCGAGCATCGCGCCGGCATCTTTGTCCGCCCGCGCAGTGCTCGCCCAGGTGGTCCGGAGCCCTCACGTCCCTGCCACGGTCATTCAACTCGCCGCCGCGCTCGGCGTGGCGTGACCGTGCCACTTGATCGACACCATGTCGCCGACGTAGCTGTATCCGTACGGCGGGATGCCGCACCTACGGCGCAGTGGAGTGGATCAGGCGCTCACGCGGTCGACCACGCCGGGGAGGATCGCGCTACTTCCAGCGGAAGTGGACGAAGAGTCGGCCGAAGTTCTTGGAGTCCTTCTCCACGCGGTGGTAGAGCTGCTTGACGTCCTTCTGGTCGAGAAACCGCAGCACCCGCTTCTTGAGCTGGCCGGACCCCTTGCCAGGGATGATCTCGACGAGGGTGGCCTTCTTCGCCACCGCCTCGTCCATGATCCCGCGCAACGCGCGGTCGATGTCCTGGCCCTTGTTGAAGATCTCGTGCAGGTCCAGCTTGAGCTTCATGCCGCAGCCCCCGGCCGGTCAGGTCCCATGTCCGCCATCCTAGGCACGTCCGGCGGCCCACCCGCCGGACGGCGAAGGGGCGGCCCCGGAGGACCGCCCCTCGCACCGTCACCGGCCACGCTCAGCGTGTGCCGCCCACGCGGGTTTCCACCCGCTCCAGCGCGGTCCGGTAGTCGTCGTTTGTCGCGTACATGGCGGCGGCGATCCGCAGGTGCCGCAGCGCGTCGGTGTGTCGGTTCAGCCGCTCCAGCGTCCGACCGAGCACGTGGTGCGCGTAGTGGTCGCTCGGGTCCCGGTCGACCAGCTCCCGCAGGTGCTCCTCGGCCCGGTTGAGCTGGGCCGACTGGAAGTACGCCCGGGCCAGCAACTGCCGGACCGCCGCGTTACCGGGTTCGGCGTCGACGATCGGCTCCAGCAGTCGGGCCGCTCCGCTCGGGTCACCGGTTTCGAAGAACATGGTCGCCCGCCGGTAGTCCGCCAGAAGATCCATCTGCCCACCTCCTCGGGTCGCACCGTCACCTGTTCCGACGCTGGCACAACACTGGGCGTTTGGCGACTGTTCCCGGGAGTCGAGATCGGGTCAGTTCCCGCCGCGACGGGGTCAGGCGCGGGCGTCCCGACGTCCCACGGAGAGCTCCCAGGCGCGGACACCGCCGACGATCCCGGCGGTGTTCGGCACCACCACCACGTCGTCGCCCATCCGCGCCAGCTGTTCGGGCCGGATCAGTCGGGAGTTGCCCCCGCCCAGATAGAGCCGGTCCCAGCGGAACACCGGGCGAAGCCCGTCCACCACCTGCCGGATCCGGCGGGACCAGAAGGCGTCGCCGAGCCGCCTGCGTTCCGGCTCACCCACGTACGTGTCGTAGGTGGTGCCCCAGCGCACCGGCGCGTGGGACAGCTCCAGGTGCGGTGCGAGCACCCCGCCGTCGAAGAGCGCGCTGCCCAGCCCCGTCCCCAGGGTCAGCACCAGCTCGCAACCGGCGCCGGCGACCACCCCGGCGCCGTGCACCTCGGCGTCGTTGAGCACCAGCGCCGGCACCCCGAACGCGTCCGCCAGCGCGCCCCGCGCGTCCCAGCCGGACCACTCGGCGAGCAGGTCCGGGTCGACCCGGGTGCGCGGGCCGTTGCGGGTCACGTAGTGCGGTGTGGTCACCACCACCCCGTGCCGGATCATCCCGGGTACGCCGACCGTCAGCCGGTCCGCCGCGGGCAGCCGCCCACCCAGGTCCAGCAGGGTCCGGACGAACAGCGCAGGCGGCAGCGGATACGGGGTCGGCACCCGCAACGGCCGGGCCCGCATCGTCCCGGCCTCGTCGAGCACCGACGCCTTGATGCCGCCGCCGCCGCAATCGATCGCCAGTGTGGTCACCACGTCGTTGAGTCTGCCCGCTGCCGTCCGCTCGTATGCCACCAGCCGGATAGGCTGCCGTCCTAATGAGCGCCACGATGATCGTCAAGGACCTGGCCGCCGGGCACGGTGACCGCCCACTCTTCGCCGGATTGGACCTGGTTGTCGCCCCCGGCGACGTGGTGGGCCTGGTCGGGCCGAACGGAGCCGGAAAGTCGACGCTGCTGCGTACCCTCGCCGGGTTGCTCCCGGTCGAGGCCGGCAGCGTGCGGCTCAGCCCGCCCACCGCGAGCGTCGGGCACCTGCCGCAGGAGCCGGAACGGCGGCCGGGCGAGACGGTACGCGACTTCCTGGCCCGGCGGACCGGCGTGACCGCCGCCCAGGCGGCGCTGGACGCGGCGACCGAGGCGCTGACCGCCGGGGCGGCGGGCGCCGACGACGCGTACGGCGACGCTCTGGAGCGCTGGCTCGCCCTCGGCGGCGCGGACCTGGACGAACGCGCCGAGCAGGTGAGCGCCGACCTGGGGCTCGCGGTCGACCTGGACCACCCGACGACCGGGTTGTCCGGCGGCCAGGCGGCCCGTGCCGGGCTGGCGTCGCTGCTGCTCAGCCGGTACGACGTGTTCCTGCTCGACGAGCCGACCAACGACCTGGACCTGGCTGGGCTGGACCGGCTGGAGGAGTTCGTCACCGGGCTGCGGGCCGGCACGGTGCTGGTCAGCCACGACCGGGAGTTCCTCACCCGCACCGTGACCCGGGTGCTGGAGTTGGATCTGGCCCAGCAGCAGGTGCACCACTACGGCGGTGGCTACGCGGCCTACCTGGAGGAGCGCGAGGTGGCGCGGCGGCACGCCCGCGCGGACTTCGAGGAGTACGCCGACACCCGGGCCGGCCTGGAGGCGCGGGCCCGCACCCAGCGTGGCTGGATGGAGAAGGGCGTGAAGAACGCCCGGCGCAAGGCCACCGACAACGACAAGATCGGCCGCAAGTTCCGCAGCGAATCGAGCGAGAAGCAGGCGGCCAAGGCCAAGCAGACCGAACGCCTGATCGAACGGCTCGACGTGGTCGAGGAGCCCCGCAAGGAGTGGGAGCTGCGGATGGAGATCGCCGCCGCCCCCCGCGCCGGCGCCGTCGTGGCCACGCTGCGAGGTGCGGTGGTACGCCGAGGCGGGTTCACCCTCGGCCCGATCGACCTCCAGATCGACTGGGCGGACCGGGTCGCGCTGACCGGGGCGAACGGCTCGGGCAAGTCCACCCTGCTGGCCGCGCTGCTCGGCCGGCTGCCGCTCGACGCCGGCACCGCCTCTCTCGGGCCGGGGGTGGTGGTCGGCGAGGTGGACCAGGCACGAGGGCTGTTCCTCGGCGACGCGCCACTGATCGACGCGTTCCAGGCGGCCGTACCCCACCTGTCGCCGGCGGACGCACGGACCCTGCTGGCCAAGTTCGGGCTACGTGCGGCGCACGTGCCCCGGCCGGCGGCCACCCTCTCCCCCGGTGAGCGGACCCGCGCGGCGCTGGCCCTGCTCCAGGGGCGCGGGGTCAACCTGTTGGTGCTCGACGAGCCCACCAACCACCTGGACCTGCCCGCCATCGAGCAGCTCGAATCGGCGCTGGCCAGCTACCCCGGAACGCTGCTGCTGGTCACCCACGACCGACGGATGCTGGCCGCCATCGAGACGAACCGACGGCTGCGGGTCGACGCCGGACGGATCGCCGAGGATTGATCCGTGCCGGCGGGCCAGCGCGGGGTGAGAATGTCGCCATGCTCAAGTGGGAGTACGCCCTACTGGTCCGCCGCCGTCAGGCCGCGACCAACGACCTCGGCTGGGAGGTCGTCTTCGTCTGGTACGGCCCGGACGGCTCAATGGTCGACGTGACGCCGTACGGCGACACCGCGCTGGCCCACCTCAACCGGGCCGGCGACCAGGGCTGGGAGTTGGTCGCGATGAGCGAGGACCCGTCCCTGCCCGGCAACCATGAGCTGCACCGCTATCACCTCAAACGGCCGAAGTCCGCCGCCCCGCCACCCCGCCAGCGGATGCGTGGGGGCCGCCGCACCCTCTCGGGCTGACCCGACCGCTCCGGGCACCCCGAGCCGGCGCTGCCCTTGCGGCGCTGCCCTTGCGGCGCTGCTTCGGCTCAGGGCCTGGCCCTCGCGGCTCCGGCACGGACCGGGCAGGAACCGGTGTCTCCGTTGAGACTTATGCCTGTGAGTCATTTTTATGCCTCACAGGCATCATGCTCGTCGCGGACCTGGCCCGCTCACCCGCCGATCCCGGCGGTCATCGCCGTGGTCGGTGCACCCTGCGGCTGCTGCGACACGCCCATCAACGGCCACGCCGATCGACCGACGAGGTCAACGAGGCGGGGCATACCGGGCGCGATTGCGGGTATCGCGCGGCGGGAGGTGGCCCGAATGGTCGCTTTGGCACAGACTCCGCCCTCGGCCGACCGGCTGCGGGCGATCGACGATTTCCTCGCTGACGCATGGTCAGAGCAGGTCCGGCACGATGACCGGCTGCGGGACCTGGCGATCGAGGTGCGGTTCGACCGGGGAGTGGCCCATCTGAGCGGGGACGTCGCCGAACCCGCCCAGTTGCGGCTGGTACGGGAGCTGGTGGGGCGGATGGCCGGCGTCTACGGCGTCTGGTGCCGGGTTGGCATCGACGGGCGGGCGCCGGTGGTCGTGGACCTCGGTTGCGGGCCGACCAAGCAGTGGTCGAGCAATCTGGGGCTGGACATCTACCCGGCGCCGGGGGTGAGTGCGGTCGCGGACCTGTCCGGTTCGCTGCCGCTCGCCAACAACTCGGTGGACGTCCTCTTCGCGGTGCACATCCTGGAGCACCTGATCGACTTCCTGCCGCTGGTGGACGAGTGCCACCGGGTGCTCCGTCCGGGTGGCGTACTGCACGTGATGAGCCCGTGGTGGGGGCACGTGAACGCGGTGGCCGACCCGACCCATGTCCGGCTGATGGACGTGCAGACGTTCAAGGGGATCTGCCAGGGCCGGCCACCGGGCACCCCGCGGTGGTACCCGCTGCACGCCAGCTGCGACGGTGCCTCGATCTTCGCCGACCTAACCCCCCTACCCCCCGACGTGGACCCGGCACCCCAGTCCCACCTAGCCCGCTTCTTCGACTAACCCCACCACCCCACCCACCCCACCCCACCCACCCCACCCACCCCACCTCACCCGGCCCGGCCTGGCCCGGTGATCAAGAGGTTTGCGTCAGAAATCGCACTCCTCGTGACGCAAACCTCTTGATCACCGGGGCAGAAGGGGCGGAGGGCGGGTGACCCGGGGGCCCGAGGGGGGTTAGGGGGTTAGGGGGTTTGGGTTGATTCTCGTAGTTCTAGGCGGTAGGGGGCGGAGAGCGCTTTGGCGGGGGCGGTGCGGTCGCCGTCCAGGCGGTTGGCGAGGAGCTCGACGGCCAGGCGGGCGATCTGCTCCTTGTCCGGGGCGACAGTGCTCAGGGTGGGGATGGAGAAGCGCCCGTCCTCGATGTCGTCGAAGCCGACCACCGCCACGTCCTCGGGCACCCGCAGGCCGGCCTCGTGCAGAGCGCGTAGGGCACCCAGGGCGAGCGTGTCGTTGAAGCAGAAGACGGCGTCGGGGCGTACCCCGGAGGTGAGCAGGTCCCGCATGGCGGCCGCGCCGTCGGCGCGATGCCAGGCCGGCGCGGGCGCCACCAGGGCCTCGTCGTAGTCGAGCCCGGCGGCGCGCAGCGCGTCGGTGTAGCCGGCCAGGCGCAGTCGGGCGCTGGCACCCTCGTCGGTGCGCTGCGAGCCGATGGCTGCGATCCGCCGACGGCCGAGCTGGATCAGGTGGCTGGTGATCTCCCGGGCCGCTGTCACGTTGTCGATCACCACGCGGTCGGCGGGGCCGTGTTCGACCCGCTCGCCGAGTAGCACCATGGGGGTGCCGTCCAGGCCGGCGAGGTCCTCCGCGGTGAGCGCCAACGGGCTGAAGATGAGCCCGTCGATCAGGTGGTCGGTGATGCCGGACGCGACCACCCGTTCCTGCTCGCGCCGACCGCCGGTCTGGTCGATCAACACCGTCCAGCCGTACTCGGCGGCGGCGATGACCACGTAGCGGGCCAGCTCGGCGAAGTACGGAATGTCCAGTTCCGGCACAGCCAGCGCGATCACGCCGGTGCGACCCTTGCGCAGGTGGCGGGCGGAGAGGTTGGGCCGGTAGTTGAGCTCGGCGATCGCTTCCTCGACCCGCGCCCGGGTGTCCGGCCGAACGTGCACGTAGCCGTTCACGACGTTGGAGACGGTCTTGACCGACACGCCGGCCCGTTCAGCCACGTCCTTGAGCCTTTGTCGCACTCCGCAACCTCCCCGATGTAACTGAGCGCACCATACCTCGTCAGCAACCCTTTACAACGTTGCCTACAACGTTGTAGAAACGTGGACACCGGGTGAACGGTGACTGCGCTCACCCGGCATCGGCACTGAGGAAAGGTGGCACCCTTGCGGACCGCGCAGCTGACGATCGACCCGGCCTTCTCCATCGGCCCGGCCGACCGACGCCTCTTCGGCTCCTTCGTCGAGCACATGGGGCGGTGCGTCTACGGCGGCATCTACGAGCCCGGCCACCCCAGCGCCGACTCCCGCGGCCTGCGCCGCGACGTGCTGGATCTGACCCGTGAGCTGGGTGTCTCGGTGGTCCGCTACCCGGGCGGCAACTTCGTCTCCGGCTACCGCTGGGAGGACGGCGTCGGCCCGGTCGGCGACCGGCCGCGCCGGCTCGACCTGGCCTGGAAGACGATCGAGACCAACGCGTTCGGGCTGGACGAGTTCATGACCTGGGCCGCCGAGGCCGACGTCGAGCCGATGATGGCGGTCAACCTCGGCACGCGCGGCGTCCAGGAGGCACTGGACCTGCTGGAGTACGCCAACCACCCGGGCGGCACCGAGCTCTCGGACCTGCGGCGCAAGCACGGCGCGGAGGACCCGTACGGGGTGCGGCTGTGGTGCCTGGGCAACGAGATGGACGGCCCGTGGCAGGTCGGCCACAAGACCGCCGACGAGTACGGCCGCCTCGCCGCCGAGGCCGCCCGCGCGATGAAGATGATCGACCCCTCGATCAGCCTGATCGCCTGCGGCAGCTCCAACCGGCGGATGCCCACGTTCGCTTCGTGGGAGGCGACCGTGCTGGAGCACACCTACGAGCACGTCGACTACATCTCGGCGCACACCTACTACGACCCGTCCGACGGCGACCAGGCCAGCATCCTGGCCTCAGCCGTGGACATGGACAACTTCATCACCGAGGTCGTCGCGACCGCCGACCATGTCGCCGCCAAGCAGCGGCACAAGCGCAAGCTGAAGATCTCCTTCGACGAGTGGAACGTCTGGTACGAGTCCCGCCTCCAGGCCGACCTGGACCGGCGCGGTTGGGTCGAGGCTCCGGCGCTGATCGAGGACGACTTCACCGCGGTCGACGCGGTGGTCGTCGGCGACCTGCTGATCACCCTGCTGCGCCACGCGGACCGGGTCGGGGTGGCCGCCCAGGCCCAGCTGGCCAACGTGATCGCGCCGATCCGCACCCGCAACGGCGGCCCGGCCTGGCGGCAGAGCATCTTCCACCCGTTCGCGCTGACCGCCCGGTACGCCCGCGGCACCGTGCTGCGCACCGACCCGGTGTCGCCGCGCTACGACACGAAGAAGTACGGGGACGTGCCGGTGCTCGACACGGTCGCCGTACACGATGAGCAGACCGGCGAGCTGACCGTCTTCGCGGTCAACCGCGACTCCACGGACCTCGCGTTGGACCTCGACCTGCGCGGCCTGCCAGGGCTGTCCGGTCTGTCCTTCCTGAGCCTCGCTGCCGGATCTGATCCGTCGGCGACGAACACCGAGGCCGAGCCCGACCGGGTGACGCCGCGGGAAATGCCCACCCCCACCCCCGACGGCGGCCGGTGCACCGTGCGCCTGCCCGCCGTGTCCTGGAGCGTGCTGCGCTTCGGCCCGCTCAGCGCCTGAATTCGCACCGGGTTTGACCAGGCACAATTCATTCCGTCCCCCTGCAAGGAGATACAGCATGATCCAGAACGACATGAGCCGGCGGCGCCTGCTCGGCCTCGGTCTCGGAGTCGGTGCCGCGGCCTCGCTGACCCTCGCCGGTTGCGGCGGCGGCGATGACAGCACCTCCGGGCCGGCCGCCGGCAACGGCGGTAAGGAGTACACCGGCCCCAAGGTGGACCTGAAGCTGTGGAACGGCTTCACCGGCGGCGACGGCGACATCTTCAAGGCGCTGGTGAACCAGTTCAACACCGAGCACAAGAACATCGCCGTGTCGGTGGCCACGTACCAGTGGGAGGACTACTACAACAAGCTCCCCGGTGCGGCCTCCAGCGGCAACGGCCCGGACATCGCGGTCATGCACATGGACCAGCTCGCCACCTTCGCCGCCCGCGGTGTGATCACCGAGCTGGATGACGTGGCCAAGAACCTGGAGCTCGCCGAGGGCGACTTCGCCCCCACGGTGTGGAAGGGCGGGCTCTACAACAACAAGCGGTACGGCATCCCGCTGGACATGCACCCGCTGGGCTTCTACTACAACAAGGCCGTCATGCAGAAGGCCGGCCTGGACCCGAACAAGCCACCGGCGACCAGGGAGGAGTACACCGCCGCGCTGACCGAGCTGAAGAAGGCCGGTGTGCAGGGCTTCTGGGTCAGCCCCTTCCAGTTCACCGGCGGTATGACCTTCTACTCGCTGCTGAACCAGTGGGGCGCCACCCTCTTCGACGCCGAGGTGGCCAAGGCCACGTTCAACTCCGACCCGGCGGTCGAGGCGTGCACCTGGCTGGTCGACATGGTCAAGCAGGGCTTCTCGCCGGCCAACGTCGGTCAGGACGCCGACTACCTGGCGTTCAAGAGCGGCAAGAACGCCTTCACCTGGAACGGCATCTGGCAGATCAACGATCTGAAGAAGAGCCCCGAGGTGCAGTGGGGCGTCGCCCCGCTGCCCCAGATCGGTAGCAAGCCGGCGGCGTGGGCCAACTCGCACAACTTCACCATCGTGAAGCAGCGGGCCAACGACGCCAACAAGGTCTCCGGCGCGAAGGTCTTCATCAACTGGCTCAGCGTGCACTCGCTGGACTGGGCGAAGGGCGGCCAGATCCCGGCCCGCAAGGCGGTCCGCGAGGGCGCCGAGTTCAAGGCGCTGCCGGAGATCTCGTCGCTCGCCCCCGAGTTGGAGTACGCGGCCTTCCCGCCGGCGGCGCCGGGTCTCGGCGAGGTCATGACGACCTTCTACAACTCCTTCAACGAGGCCGCGCTGGGCAAGAAGTCGCCCAAGCAGGCGCTCGACGACGGTGTGGCGAAGGCCAACAAGCAGCTTGAGGACAACCGCAAGAAGTACGGGAGCTGATAACCCGTGGCGGACGTGATCGAGGTCGGGGCGGCGCGCGATGACGCGCCGCCCTCGGCGGCCAAGGCTCCCCGCAGGGGTGCCTCGGCGGGCCGGACCGGACGGGCGACGCCGTATCTGTTCCTCGCCCCCTACCTGATCCTGTTCGGGGTGTTCGGCCTCCTGCCGATCATCGTGGGCCTGTGGCTCAGCGTGCACCAGTGGGACTTCCAGCTGCCCAATCGGCCGTTCGTCGGGTTGGACAACTACAAGGAGCTCTTCTCCAGCGAGTCCGCCGTCTACGGCGACTGGTGGGAGAGCATCCGGGCCACCGCGATCTTCACGGTCCTGTCGGTGCCGCTGCTGGTGGTCGTACCCCTCGGGTTGGCGCTGTTGCTGAACCGCTCCTTCCCTGGCCGGACCTTCTTCCGCGCGATCTATTTCGCGCCGTACGTGCTGGGCGTCGCGGTGATCGGCCTGCTCTGGCGGTTCCTGTTGGACGCCAACCTTGGCCTGGTCAACCGGCTCCTCGGGGCGGTCGGTCTGCCGGCGGACACCCCGTGGGTGACCAACATGCCGTGGGCGTGGATCTCGCTGGTCGGGGTGACCGTCTGGTGGACGTCCGGCTTCAACGCGGTGATCTACCTGGCCGGCCTGCAGGACATCTCGTCGGAGCTGTACGAGGCGGCCCGGATGGATGGCGCCAACGCCTGGCAGCGGTTCCGCAACGTCACCCTGCCCGGGCTGCGCCCGGTGCTGCTCTTCGTGATCACCACGACCGTGCTCGCCTCGGCGAACATGTTCGGCCAGTCGTTCCTGATCACCCAGGGAACGCCCGGCACGGAGACCCGCACGGTGGTGTGGTTCATCGTCGAGACGGGGCTGCGTAACAACAACGCCGGCAAGGCCGCCGCGATGAGCATCGTGTTCGCCCTGATGCTGGCCGTCGTGAGCATCGCCAACTTCCGCCTCTTCCGCTACAAGGAAGACTGAGGGGACCGCCATGACGACGCCCACGCGGACTTCCCGCGGTTCCGCGGCCGCGAGCCGGGTCGTGCTCTACGCCACCCTGGTAGCGCTGGCCCTGATCTTCCTGATCCCGCTGGTGTGGATGGTCATCACCTCGCTGAAGACCTACACCGCCGCCCAGCAGATGCCGCCGAGCTGGCTGCCGAACCCGATTGCGGGCTACGGCTACGAGCAGGTCCTCAACAACACGGCCAACCCGGTGCTGCGCTGGTTTCTCAACAGCATGCTGGCTGCCACGCTGCACTCGCTGCTGGTGCTGGTGACCGCCTCGATGGCCGCGTACGCGCTGGCCCGGCTGAAGTTCCGGGGACGCGGGGTGAGCTTCGCGCTGATCGTCGGGACGCTGTTCATCCCGCCGACCTCGCTGATCATCCCGAACTTCCTGATCGTCGACCAGCTCAACTGGATCGACACCCTCGCCGTGGTGGTGGTGCCCGGCGCGGCCAGCGCGTTCGGGGTGTTCTTCCTGCGGCAGTTCTTCCTCTCGCTCCCCAACGAGCTGGAGGAGGCCGCCACGCTGGACGGCGCCAACCAGTGGCAGATCTTCTTCCGGGTGGTGCTGCCGCTGTCCAAGCCGGCGCTGGCCACCCTGGCCGTGCTGTCGTTCCTCACCAACTGGAACGACTTCCTCTGGCCGATCTTCGTGCTGTTCAGCCCGGAGAAGCTCACCCTGCCGCCGGGCCTGGGCCTGCTCCAGGGCTCGTACGTCACCGACTACCCGGTGATCATGGCGGGGGCGGTGCTGGCCAGCGTGCCGGTGCTGATCCTCTTCGTGATCGCCCAGCGGCACATCATCCAGGGTGTCTCCCGCAGCGGTCTGAAGGGATGACGCGCACCACCACCCGGCGACGCGGCGCGGCGGCGATCATCGCCGCCGCGTTGCTCGTCGCGGGCTGCACCGACGGCAGCGAACCCACCCCCACGAGCAGCGGGAGCGACTCCAGCATGTTCACCAACCCGGTCGTACGCACCGACGCCCCTGATCCCCAGACGATCCAGGTGGGTGACACCTGGTACCTGTTCCACACCAACTCGGGCGGCCGCAACGTCCCGGTGCTCACGTCGACGGACCTGGTCGACTGGGCCGAGGCCGGGGACGCCCTGCCGGCGCTGCCGGACTGGGCGGACGCCGGCAAGACCTGGGCGCCGGAGGCGATCCAGGTGGCACCGGACCGCTTCCTGCTCTACTACACGGTCGCCGGGCGGGAATCCGGGCGGCAGTGCGTCGGCCGGGCGGTGGCCAGTGCGCCACAGGGGCCGTACCGGGACGACGCGGCCGGCCCGCTGATCTGCCAGGCCGACCTGGGCGGGGCGATCGACGCCAGCCCGTTCCGGGACACCGACGGCAGCCTCTGGCTGCTGTGGAAGAACGACGGCAACGCGATCGGGGTGGACACCTGGCTCTGGTCGCAGCGCCTCTCCGAGGACGGCCTGACCCTCGTGGGCGAGCCGACGAAGCTGCTCAAGCAGACCGAGCCGTGGGAGGGCACGCTGATCGAGGGGCCGTTCTTCCACCGCCAGGACGGTCGGCTGCTCCTCTTCTTCGCCGCCAACGCCTACGACCGGGCGGAGTACGCCGAGGGCTACGCGATCTGCGAGAGCCCGACCGGCCCGTGTGTGAAGGCCGCCGAGAACCCGATCCTGAAGAGCACCGACGCCGCCTCGGGCCCCGGCCACGCCTCGATGGTGGTCAAGGACGGCCGGACCTGGCTGCTCTACCACGCCTGGCCGCCCGGCCAGGAGGGCAGCACGGACCCGGGCCGGCAGGTCTGGCTCGACGAGGTGACGTGGCTCGACGGCAAGCCGGTGGTCAAGGGCCCAACGGGCAAGCCCCAACCCCGCCCCTAACCCACACCCCGCCCCGCCCCGCCGCCCCCCGCCCCGCCGCCCCGCGCCCCGCCGCGTCGATCTAGGGCATATCGTCGCTAGTGGATCTCCGATCACGACGATCTGCCCTAGATCAACGACGTAAGGGGCGAGGGCGGGCGCGGCGGGCGCGAGGGGCGGGGCGGTGCGGGGCGGTGCGGTGGGTTTAGCTTTCGGTGGCGGGCTCGCGGGGTGCCGGGGCGACGGCGGGCTCGTGCCGGGCCAGCCGGTTGCGGCGGTAGCCGTAGCCGAAGTAGATGAGCGCGCCGAGCAGCATCCAGGCCAGGAACCGCAGCCAGGTCTCCACCGAGAGGTTGAGCATCAGGTAGAAGCAGGCCAGCGCGGAGATGATCGGCAGCACCGGCGAGAACGGCACCCGGAACGGCCGCTCCAGGTCCGGGCGCTTGCGGCGCAGGATCGGCACCGCCATCGAGACCAGCACGAACGCGCAGAGCGCGCCGATGCTGACCAGGTCGGCCAGCGCGGACAGCGGCAGGAAGCCGGCCAGCAGCGCGACCGCCACCGTCATGATCGCCGAGATCCGGTACGGGGTGCCCCAGCGCGGGTGCACCTTCGCGATCGAGGGAGGGATCAACCCGTCCCGGGCGATGGCGAAGCCGATCCGGCCCATCGCCACGAGGTCGACCAGGATGACGCTGGTCAGACCGGCGACCGCGGCGATGGAGACGAGCACGGCCGCCCAGCCGGCGCCGACCGCCTCGAAGGCCGACGCGATCGGGGCGCCCCGGTCGATCTCGCCGTACGGCACCATCCCGACCAGCACCAGCGAGACGCCGACGTAGAGCACGGTGGAGATGAGCAGCGTGCCGAGCAGACCCAGGGTGAGGTCCCGCTTGGGCTTACGCGTCTCCTCGCCCAGGTTCGCCACCGCCTCGAACCCGGTGTACGCGAAGAAGACCACGGCGGCGGCGCTGAGCACCCCGACGAAGCCGAAGACCGACGGTTCCAGCCCGAAGAGCGCCTGCGTGACCGGTTGCTTGATGCCGTCGTCGCCGCTGCCCGCGGGCTCGGCCGGCGGGATGAACGGGGTGAGGTTGGCGGCCTTGACGAAGAACAGCCCGGCGACCACCACGAAGACGCAGATGGCCACCTTGACCAGCACCAGCAGGTTGGTGATCCGGGCGGACTCCCGGATGCCGACGATCGCCACAACGCCGAGGATCAGCACGATGGCGATGGCACCGACGTTGACGGTGCTGCCCTCCTCACCGAACCAGCGGGTCGGCAGGTCGAGCAGCTCGGCCAGGTAGCCGGACCAGCCGCGAGCCACCACGGCCGCGCCGAGCGCGAACTCCAGCAGCAGGTCCCAGCCGATGATCCAGGCGACGATCTCGCCCATCGAGGCGTACGCGTAGGTGTAGGCGCTGCCGGCGGTCGGCACGCTGGAGGCCAACTCGGCGTAGCAGAGCGCGGCGAGCAGGGCCACCACGCCGGCGATGGCGAAGGAGATCACCACGCCCGGTCCGGCGCTGTCCCGGGCCTCGATCCCGGTGAGGGTGAAGATGCCGGTGCCGATCACGATGCCGATGCCGAAGCCGGTGAGGTCGACCGCGCCGAGCCGTCTCTTCAGCCCCAGCCCGCCGTCGGTGCCGTCCGCCTCGCTCTGGGCTATCACGTCCTTGATCGGTTTGGTTCGCAGCACGGACACGCGGTCACCCCTTCCACCGTGCGACCACCCGCGTGGCGGCCGGTAGCCGGCGTTGCTACCCAGCGGCGGTAGTGGTCAATCGCATCGATCGGGCGCGAACCCTTGCGGCAGTGACCCGAGTGTGAAAATTTTCTACCTACGGCCGACAGTCAGCGACGAATCTTGCCGGCAGTGCCGTGCTGAACACCGGTAGCCCCAACGAAGGGACACACCGCATGAAGGCCACACGACTCGGAGCCGCCGGGCTGGTCGCAGTCCTGCTCGGCACGCTCGTCACCATCACCCCCGCGAGCGCCGCGCCCAGCGCGGCCGGCACCACCACCGCCACCTGCACCACCGACCCGGCCACCCCGAAGCGACAGTTCCGGGCCATGTGGATCTCGTCGGTGGTCAACATCGACTGGCCCAGCAAGGCGTCCCAGACCAGCCCGGATCGGGTCGCCGCCCAGCAGGCCGAATACCGGGGCCTGCTCGACCTCGCTCAGCGGCTGAACCACAACGCCGTCGTGGTGCAGGTCCGGCCGACCGCGGACGCCCTCTGGCCCTCGCCGTACGAGCCCTGGTCGGAATACCTGACCGGCGTACGCGGCCAGGACCCAGGCTGGGATCCGCTTGCCTTCCTGGTCGAGGAGGCACACCGACGCAACCTGGAGTTCCACGCCTGGTTCAACCCGTACCGCGTCTCCATGCCGGCGCCCGGCGGTGCCGGCGCCGACCTCAACCTGCTCGCCCCTGGCCACCCGGCCCGGCAGCATCCGGACTGGACCTTCGCCTACCCACCGGCCGGCGTGGCCGGCAGCCGGCTCTACTACAACCCCGGCATCCCGGAGGTCCGCGAGTTCGTGCAGACCGCGATGATGGACGCGGTCAGCAGGTACGACATCGATGGCGTGCACTTCGACGACTACTTCTACCCCTACCCCAGCGGCAGCCACCAGGTGCCCGACGACGCCACCTTCGCGGCCCACAACCGGGGCTTCACCGACCGGGCGGACTGGCGGCGGGACAACATCAACCTGCTGGTCCAGGAGATGAACGGCAAAATCAAGGCGGTCAAGCCGTGGGTGAAGTTCGGGGTCAGCCCGTTCGGCATCTGGCGGAACAAGTCCGTCGACCCGCTGGGCTCGGACACCACCGGCAGCCAGTCGTACGACATCATCTCCGCCGACACCCGCAAGTGGGTCAAGGAGGAGTGGATCGACTACGTGGTTCCGCAGCTCTACTGGTACATCGGCCAGTACCCGGCGGCCGACTACGCACGGCTGGTCCCGTGGTGGGCCGAGACGGTGCGTGGCACCCGCGTCCAGCTCTACATCGGCCAGGCCGACTACAAGAGCGGCGATCCGGCGTACGGGCAGTTCTGGCAGAACCCGAGCGAGCTGTCCGACCACCTGACGCTCAATCGGGCGTACCCGGAGGTGCAGGGCAACGTGCACTTCTCCGCCGTCCAGGTGCGGGCCAACCGGCTCGGCGCCACCGACATCTACGCCGCCGAGCACTACTCCCGTCCGGCGCTCGTGCCGGCGATGTCGCACCTGCCGGCCCGCCCACTGCTCTTCCCGGTGGTCACCAAGGCGACCCGGCAGACCGACGGAGTACGGCTGACCTGGCGCCAGCCGGCTGACGGCGTCGGGCCGCTGGGCACTGCCACCTCGTACGCGATCTACCGGTTCGATGGCACCACGCTGCCCGGTCGGTGCGGCACCGCGGACGCCGCGCACCTGGTCGGCACCGTCCGGGCCACCTCCGGCGGCTCCCAGTCGTGGGTGGACACGTCAGCCGAGCCCGGCCGGCGCTACACCTACCAGCTCACCGCACTGGACCGGTTGGCCAACGAGAGCCCGACGAGCCCGCCGGCCTTCGTCCTGCGCTGACCCGTCCACCTTCACCGAATGCCCCGGGCGCCCCGCGCGTCCGGGGCATTCGTGTGTTTCAACGTATGTCATCAATAGTTGGCGATGCGCATACCGCCTAGTTGATCAGCTGATCGAGACTCATCGACATCCGGTAACCCGCCGGTAACTTCGTCCCACCCGCTCACCCCCGCGGAGGTAACCCGTGCCCCGACGTCTCGCCACCCTGATCGCCTCGGGCGCGCTCGCGCTGCTCGCCACCCTCGCCATCGCCTCCCCCGCCGCCGCGGTCACCCCCGCACAGCGACTGTCGGTGCTCTCCAGCTGGACCCAGACCAGCGCGTCCAGCTACAACTCCTGGAACAACGCCCGGGTCAACCGGGCACCCTGGGCCGAGTACAACTTCAACTGGTCCACCGACTACTGCTCGTCGAGCCCCGACAACCCGCTCGGGTTCACCTTCAACCTGGGCTGCTACCGGCACGACTTCGGCTACCGCAACTACAAGGCGGTCGGCCAGTTCTCCGCCAACAAGTCCCGACTGGACAGCGCCTTCTACGAGGACCTGAAGCGCGTCTGCACCACGTACAACGCGGTCGTCCGGCCGGCCTGCTACAGCCTGGCCTGGACCTACTACCAGGCCGTCAGCATCTTCGGTTCCGTAGCGGCCGTGCAGCAGGCCGACATCGACCGCGCCGCCCAAATGAAGGCCAAGGCCGAAGCCGCAGCCGCCGCCCGCGCCTAAACCCCAACCCCAACCCCCCACCCACCCCACCCCACGCCCCGTTGATCAAGAGGTTTCGGTCACCGGAAGACCGTTTCCTGACGCAAACCTCTTGATCAACATGTCCGGGGGGTGGGGTGGGGGTGGGGTGGGGTGGGGTGGGGTGGGGTGGGGTGGGGTGGGGGTGGGTTAGGCGCGTTCGGTTCTGGTGGCTGGGTGGTGTTCTGGGTCGGCGGGGCGGCGGGGGGTTGGCTGGGACAGGCCGGTGCTGAAGCGGGTCGAATCCGCCGCCAGGTCCGGATGTTCCACGTCCAGTGCCAGCGCCGCAGCCTCGTCCAGCCCCAACTCGGCACCCTCGCCGTACGCGTCGTCGAAGGCCGCGTCGCCCAGCGCCGCACGCAACTCCACCTGCTGGTCGGCCCAGTAGCCGCCGAAGATGCCCGGCGTCGCTCGCATGCTCGCCCGGGTGGCCTGCGCCGCCCCGAACAGGCGGGCGGCGGTCAATCTGGCCCCGCCGATCGCGCAGCGGACCGCGACCGCGTTCAACGTGTCGCACGCCCGACCGTGGTAGCCGTGGCCCATCCGGGAACGTAGCGCCACCAGCAGGTGCTCGTGTGCGGCGATCACGTCGCCCCGGGCCAGCGCGACCATCCCGAGCAGCATGTCCACCGAACGCCGGCCCCGCTCCACCGGCCGGGCCGCCTCCACCGGACGGACCGCCCCCAGCAGGTCCGCCGCCTCCTCCAGGGCGCCGCGCCGCCAGAGCAGCTCGGCCAGGCTGAACACCGCGAACAGCGCTTCGCCGACCACGTCCTGCCCGTGCGCCCAGTCGATGACCTCCCGGCACACCCGCTCGGCCTCGACGAACTGGCCCATGTCCACCAACGGCGCGGCCCGGCCGGCGAGCACCCGGGCCAGCAGCCCGGCATCACCGGCCTGCCGGGCGGCCGCCTCCGCCCGCTGGGAGTAGCGCAACTCCTCGGCGAACTCGCCGTCCGCGCCTGCGTGCAGGGAATGCATGTGGTAAGCCGCCGCCAGTTCCGCCTCGGGGATCCGCTCGCCCGTCTCAGCGATCCGCCCGTACAACCGGAACAGCCACAGCCGCCCCTCCCGGGCCAGGCCCCGCTCAAGCCACCACTGGTCCAGGCCACCAGCCAGGCCGAGACCGGCGCGGGCGCTGCCCCCGGTGGCGCACCACCGCAGCGCCGCGCGCAGCTCCCCGGCCAGTGGGTCGAGGGCATACAGCGACAGCGTCACCGGTCGGCCGTCCTGACCCAGGTGCGCCCGGTCCAGTGCATGCGCCGACCAGGCCACGTGCCGGTTCCGGGCGGCCTGCTCCTCGCCCGCCTCGACCAGCCGCCGCGCCGCGTACGCCCGGATGGGGTCAAGCATCCGGTAGGTGCTGCCGGCAGCACGCGGCTCGGCCAACACCATCGACTTGTCCACCAGCACCGAGAGCGGATCCAGCGGGTCGTCGCCCAGCAGCCACTCCACCGTCGCCAGGTCCACCGGCCCTGCGAAGACCGCCAGCCACCGCAGCAGGCGGGCGGCCCGTGGCCCCAGCGTCCGGTACGACCAGGTGACGGTGGCCTGCATGGTCAGGTGCCGCTCGGTGGCCGAGCGCTGCACCGCCCTGCTCGCCGGGGTGGGCGGCGACGACCCGGCCGCCGCGGCGACCAGGTCCACGGTGTCCTGCTGGTTGCCGGACCAACCCCGCTCCACCGGCGGCGGCTCCGGGTCCTCCCGGCCTGCGTCCAGTGTGCCGAGCACATCGTCCAGTCGCTCGGCGAGCTGGCCGACCGAGAGCACCCGCAGCCGGGCGGCGGCCAGCTCGATGGCGAGCGGCAAGCCGTCCAGCCGCTGCACCACCCGGCGCAGATCGGCCGACTCGGCCGGGTCCGGTTGCCGGCCGCCGCGCGCCGCCGCCGTACGGTCCAGCAGCAACGCCACCGCGTCGCTCTCCGCGCCGTCCGCCTGCGGGTCGACCGAGAGCGGCGGGATCCGCCAGACCACCTCGCCGGGCAGGCTGAACGACTCACGACTGGTCGCGATGACCCGCACGCCGCTCCCGCCGGACAGCAACCGCGCGATCACCTCCGCGCAGGCGGCCGGTTGGGTGTCGCAGGTGTCCAGCACGACCAGCATGCGGCGACCTGCCGCGTACTCGACCAGGGTGTCCAGCATCGGCCGGCCCGGCTCGGGTCGCAGGCCGAGCACCGCGGCGATCGCGAACGCCACCAGCCCCGGGTCGGTCACCGCGGCGATGTCGACGAACCAGACCCCGTCCGGGTACGCCTCGACCACCCCGCTGGCCAACTCCACCGCGAGCCGGGTCTTGCCCGCGCCGCCCGCGCCCAGCACCGTGACGAGGCGGTGCTGTTTCACCAACAGGCCCAGCTCGACGCGCTCGGTCTGCCGACCGACGAACGAGGTCACCTGGGTCGGCAGGTTGTGCGCCACCGCGTCGGCGGTACGGGGTCGGGGGAACTGCCGCTCCAGGCCCGGCGCGACCAGTTGGAACAGTCGTTCCCGGTCGTCGAAGCCTCGCAACCGGTGCAGGCCCATGTCGAGCAGGGTCGCACCGGGCGGCAGCGGCTCGGCCCGACGTGCGGTGGACGCCGAACAGAGCACCTGTCCGCCGTGCGCGGCGGCGGCCACCCGGGCGGCCCGGTGCACCTCGGGGCTGATGTACTCGCCGTCGCGTGGCTCGGCGTAGCCGGTGTGCAGGCCCATCCGTACCCGGGGCGCGGCTTCGGTGGTGGGCCAGTCGTGGCTGGACAACGCTCGCTGGGCGGTCAGGCACGCGGTCAGCGCCGCCGCAGCGTCCTCGAAGGCCAGGAAGAACGAGTCGCCTTCGGTCAGCAGCTCCGCGCCACCCGTGCTGGCCAGTGTCCGGCGCAGCAGCCGACGGTGCTCGGCGAGCACCGGGCGGTAGTCCGGGCCGAGTAGCTGGGCCAGCCGGGTCGAGCCCTCGATATCGGTGAAAACGAAGGTCACCCAACCGCTCGGGAGCTGGATCCGTGGCGACATGCGTGGAACCTCCGCCCGTGACGTCGGATTCATGCTGCCTGAGTCCGAGCGGTCACGCATCGTGAGAACGGCCGGGCAGGTGCCGCCTCAAGGTGCCACTCGGACCCGCTCCCGGCAAGGCAAGCCCACCAGGCGGCGGCGATTTGGCCCGATCAGCAGCCGCAGGCGCCGCCGCAGCACCCACCACCGGCGGACGCCGGGGCACCACCGGTGGCACCACCCCGCCCGGTAACCGCGACCGCGGAGAGCAGCTTGACCGTGTCGGCGTGTCCCTGTGGGCAGGTAGCCGGCTCACCGGCCGCCGCCATCGAACGGTTGACCTCGAAGGTGTCGCCGCAAGCGCGGCAGCGGAACTCGTACCGGGGCATGGCACCCAGAGTACGTGGATCTGGCGTCCTGCGGAGTATGGGTGATACTCGACGGGTGGTGGACGGCGAGGACGACACGCGTGTGCAACCGTTACGACCGGCCGCGCCGATGGACGGGCCACTCGAAGGCTCGGGGGCCGCGCCGGACCCGGTGCGCGCGGTGCCCCGCCCTCGCCGACCCTGGCTGAGCGGACGGTCCGGAACCAAGCCGACCACACCAGCGGCGACGGCCACCCCGACCGCCCCCGCCGGGTCCGATCCGGACGCGAGCGTTACCGCCGCCGGCACGAGCGCCCCGGCCGAGCCCGAGTCGCCCCCGACCGCCGACACCAAGATCGCCGACACCAAGGTCGAGGACTCGAAGGCCGAGGACACCCGGGTCGAGGACCCGACGGCCGACGCCAGCGCCAGTGGCCTTGCCGCGCCGAAGCCTTCGACCGGGTCGAGCGGCGACACGTCGGTTGACGATGCGAAGACCGTCACCGTGGCCGACGCCGCGGATCTGACGAAAACCACTGTGGACGAATTGGCCGTCGTGTCGGCAGCCGACCCCGCCCGGCGACGGCGGATGCCGTTCGCGCACGCGGTACGGCTGCCGCCGCGTCAGGCGGCAGCCTCCGCCGCCCGCGCGACCCGCGCCTGGGCTCACCGGCCGAGTGGCCGGCTCACTCTGCCCGGCGTCTTCCTGCTGGCGATGGTGGCCGCGACCGCAGCGGCGGGGGCGCTGCTCGTGCCGGCCACGATCCGCGCACCCCGCACGGTCGCGGCCGACTCCTCCGCCGCGCCGACCGCTGCCGCACCGCCAGCGGTGCCGTCCGGCCTACCCACCGGCCCGCTGCCCACCGGGCCCGTCCCGACCGGCCCGGTGCCCGGCGGCGGGCTGCCCAGCGGCGGGCTACCCACCAACGGGTTTCCGACCGGGCCAGTGATCGGGGGTCGGCCGTCGGACGCCCTGGCCGGTTGGGCTCAGCAGGTCGGCGCCAAGGTCGGCGTCCCCGCTGTCGCCATGCAGGCGTACGGCTATGCCGAGCTGGTGCTCGCCCAGACCAACCGCAGCTGTGCGTTGAGCTGGACCACGCTGGCCGCGATCGGTCAGGTCGAATCGGGACACGGCTCGGCCAACGGCGCACGGCTGGGGCAGGACGGCAAGGCGCTGCCAAAGATCATCGGACTGCCGTTGGACGGGAAGGACGGCCGGATGCGGATCATCGACACCGACCGTGGGCTGCTCGACGGGGACCCGGTCCTCGACCGCGCGATCGGGCCGATGCAGTTCATCCCGACCACCTGGCAGGAGATCGGCGCGGACGCGGACAACGACGGGGCCAAGGACCCGCACGACCTGGACGACGCCGCCCTGGCGGCGGGCAACTACCTCTGCAAGGGCGGCCGCAACCTGAGCATCCCGGGCGACTGGTGGAACGCGATCCTGTCCTACAACGACGTGCGACGGTACGCCCAGGAGGTCTACGACACCGCGAACCGGTACGGACGGGCCAGTCGCTCGTGAAGTGATCGTTTAGATACGTTGGAGAACTGGACACTTCCCCCGGGCAACTGTTAGCGGCAAGCTAGACGGGTGATGGTGCGCGAGTGGGACCCCAGGACCGCGTCGTCCGCCGAGATCGCGTCGCTGCTGGCCACGCTGAACGCGGTCCTGGCGGCCGATCTGCCGCAGGACCCGCCGTGGCGGGAGACCTCGCTGCGGGAATACCTCGCCGAGGTGATGCCCGGCGAGCGGCGGATCTCCTGGATAGCTCAGGCCGAGCCGACCGCCCCTGGCGACCCGGGCGCGGTGCTCGGCCAGGTTCACGTGCTGCTCCTCGGCGACATCGGCGTGCTCGAGGTGCTGGTGCACCCGTCCGTGCGGCGCAGCGGCCTCGGCCGTGACCTGGTGTTGCGTGCCGCCCGCCGGGTCTACCAGGAGGGCTTCCGGTCGATCGGGGTCGAGGTGGTCGGCGACACGCCGGCGGTGGCCTTCTACGAGGCGCTCGGCTTCACCCGGGAGTACGTGGAGACGCGCAGTGTGCTCGACCTGTCCTCGGTCGACTGGGCCGAGCTTGCCCAGATGGCCACCGGCATCGGGGCGGGCTACCACCTGGAGTTCTTCCCCGGCGGGCCACCGGATGACCTGATCGAGGCGTACGCGCGGGCCAAGGCCGAGGTGCGCGACGTCGACGATGGTGAGCTGCGGCCCAGCTCCTACGACCCGGAGCGGCTGCGCGACAGCCTCGACACCCTGCACCGGCGGGGCATGAAACCGTACATCGTGCTCGCCCAGCACGAGCAGAGCGGCGAGGTGGCCGGCCTGACCGAGGTGGTGGTGCCGGCGCAGCACCCGACCCGCGCCGACCAGTACGACACGATCGTCGCGCAGGACCACCGGGGCTACGGCATCGACCGGGCGATCAAGGCCAGGATGCTGCTGGAGCTGCGTTCGGCCGAGCCGGAGCTGATCGAGGTGCAGACCTGGAACGCGCAGGCCAACGAGGCGATGCTGAAGGTCAACGCGGAGCTGGGCTACCGGCCCGACCGGGACTGGTGCGAATACAGCGTCGACGTCGCCGAGCTGGTGCACCGCCTCGATCCGCCGCGCTGAGGAATTCACGAAACTGTCCATTAGGGGATGGACGGTGGACAGTCGCGCACCTTAACGTGCGTTGACCCCATCCACCCATCGTGGAGGCCCTATGCGCCCGCGCCGCACAATCGCCGCGCTCGCGACCGCCACCGCCGCCGTGACCATCACGGCGCTCGGCGTCGCACCCACCGCGGCCAGCGCCGCGCCCACCGACCTGTTCATCTCGGAGTACGTCGAAGGTTCGTCGAACAACAAGGCCATCGAGCTGTTCAACGGCACCGGCGCCCCCGTCGACCTCACCGCCGGCGGCTACCAGCTCCAGCTCTACTTCAACGGCTCCACCACGGCCACCACGATCGCGCTGACCGGGACGGTGGCCGCGGGTGACGCGTTCGTGTTCGCCAGCACCTCGGCCGGGGCCGCCATTCTCGCCCAGGCCGACCAGACCACCGGGGCGAGCCTGTTCAACGGTGACGACGCGATCGTGCTGCGCCGGGGCACCACCGTGCTCGACTCGATCGGGCAGGTGGGCGTCGATCCGGGCACCGAGTGGGGTGCCGGTGCCACCAGCACCGCGGACAACACGCTGCGCCGACTGCCGACCGTGGCCGCTGGCGACACCGACCCGTCGGACGCGTTCGACCCGGCCGCGCAGTGGGCCGGCTTCCCGGTCGACACCTTCGACGGGCTCGGCACGCACACCGTGGACGACGGCGGCCCCGTCGACGCGCCGGCCACGCTGACCTGTGGCGGCCCGCTGGTCACCGCCGCGGGCACGGCGGCGACCCGGGAGGTCACCGCCACCGACCCCGATGACACGATCGTCGACCTGGCGGTGACCGCGGTCAGCCCGACTCCGGCCACCGGCACGATCACCCGCGACGCGTTCACCCCCGCCGAGGGCGTGGGCGGCACCGCCCGCGCCACGGTCGGCGCGAGCGCCGACCTCTCCGCCGGGGCGTACACCGTCACCATCACCGCGACCGACGCGGGCGGCGGCACCGCCAGCTGCGCGCTGGTCGTGCAGGTGACCCGGGAGTTGACCGTCGGTGAGGTGCAGGGCCCGACCACCGACGCCGAGTCCGGTCCGAGTGACCGCTCACCGCTCGCACCGGCGAGCGGCAACGGCACGAGCAGCACGCTGTACGACGTACGCGGCGTGATCACCCAGTTGACCCTGGCCCGCACCTCGGCCGGGGCGGAGCAGCACGGCTTCTTCCTGCAGAGCCGGACCGGCGACACCGACGGCGACCCGACCAGCTCCGACGGCATCTTCGTGTTCATGGGCGCGTTCACCTCGCTGATCGGCGGCTACGTCCCCACGGTCGGCGACGAGGTCGTCCTCCGGGCCCGGGTCTCGGAATACTTCACCTTCACTCAGCTCTCCGGCGCCTCGCTGGTCCGCCGGATCGCCACCGGCCTGGCCGTGGACACCGCGGTCGAGGTGGCCGACGCGGTGCCGCCGGTTGAGTTGACCGACGCGCAGCGCTTCTGGGAGCGGCACGAGGGCAGCCGGCTGCGGGTACGCGCGGGCAGTGGCGCGGTGAGCGGACGGGACGTCTTCTCCTCCACCGCCGACGCCGAGCTGTGGGTGGTCGACCGGGACGACCCGCTGCTGGACCGCGCCGACCCGTACGCCCGGCGGGTCTTCCGTGATTCGCACCCGCTGGACAACGACCCGACCCGCCGCTTCGACGACGGTAACGGCCAGCGGGTGCTGCTCGGCAGCATGGGCGTGAAGGCCACCGCCGGGGACAGCACCGCGCTGCTCCCGCCGGCGCACACCTTCGACACGCTGCGCGCGGACGCGCTGGGTGCGGTCTACTACTCGTTCGAGAAGTACGGCGTCCAGGTCGAGCGGGCGGAGTTCGACGCCGGGGCCGACCCGTCGAAGAACAACCCGCCGAAGCCGGCCGACCGGTCGCAGGAGGTGGCGGTCGCCACCTACAACGTGGAGAACCTGTACGACTACCGGGACGACCCGTTCGACGGCTGCGACTTCGCCGGCAACGCCGGCTGCACCGGGGTCAGCCCGCCCTTCGACTACGTGCCGGCCAGTGAGGCGGACTACCGCGAGCACCTGACCTCGCTCGCCGACCAGATCGCCAAGGACCTGCACGCACCGGACCTGATCCTGGTGCAGGAGGCCGAGGACCAGGACATCTGCACGGTCACCGGAACGGCACTGGCCTGCGGTGACACGGACAACGCCGACGGCGCTCCGGACAGCATCCAGGAGTTGGCGCTCGCGGTGGCGGCGGCCGGCGGGCCGGCGTACGCCGCTGCCTATGACCGGACCGGCGCGGACGCCCGCGGTATCACCGCGGCCTTCCTGTATCGCACCGACCGGCTCTCGCTGGCCGCGGCGACGGCCACGGACCCGCTGCTCGGCTCGGCGCCGACCGTCCAGTACCGGGCTCCGGGGCTGCCGGCCAACGCCGACGTGCAGAACCCGAAGGCGCTCAACGCGGTGCTGCCGGCGGACGTGGACACGTCGACCGGCAAGGACGGCAACAACGTCTTCACCCGCGCTCCCCAGCTGGGCAAGTTCAGCGTGGCCGCGTCGCCCGGCTCGGCCGAGCGGTTCACCCTGTACGCGCTCAGCAACCACTACTCCTCCGGCCCGGACAGCCGGGTCGGGCAGCGGCGGGAGCAGGCGGCGTACGGCGCGGCGATCGTCACCGCGATCGAGGCGGCCGACCAGTCCGCCCGGGTGGTCTACGGCGGAGACCTGAACGTCTTCCCCCGCCCGGACGACCCGTTGCCCTTCGGGCACCAGCAATTCAGCGCCACCGGCAGCCAGCCCACCCCGTCGGACCAGTTGGCCCCGCTCTACCAGGCGGGTCTGCACAACCTGTGGGACAACCTGGTCGCGGACGTGCCTGCGGCCGCCTACTCGTACAGCTTCGAGGGGCAGGCGCAGACGCTCGACCACCTGTTCGTCAACGAGGCGCTCTACGGCGACCTGGTGCAGGTGCGGGCGGCGCACATCAACGCCGACTGGCCGGCGGAGTTCACCGGCGACGGGTCGCGGGGTTCCAGCGACCACGATCCGCAGGTGGCCCGGTTTCGTTCTCGGGCGTCCCTGACCGTCGCCGACACGACGGTGGTCGAGGGCAACCAGGGCACGCGGCAGCTCACCTTCACCGCCACCGTGTCCCGGCCGCTGTCCCAGCCGGTACTGCTCTGCGCCGCCACCGTCGGCCTCACGGCGCAGGCTGGCTCGGACTTCGACCCGTACGCCGGCTGCAAGGTGCTGGCCGCCGGGCAGACGTCGGTCGTCTTCCCGGTGACGGTGCGGGGTGACCGGAAGCGGGAGTCGGACGAGAAGCTGACGCTGCTGGTGGCCGGCGTGCCCGGGTTGCGACTGACCGATCCGCTGGCAGTCGGCACCATCACCAACGACGACTGACCCTTCGGCCCCCTCCACCGGTGTCGGCGGCCCACCGTCCAGGTTTTCCCGGACGGTGGGCCGCTGCCTTTCGCCCTCGGCCGCACCCCGCCCGGCTCAGTAGTAGTGGTGGCTGATCGGTGGTGGTGGCAGATGGCGGTGCTGGGCTACCCGCACCTCCCACTGGCTGCGTCGGCGTCGCGCCTCCCGATCTGCCGAGTCGCGGTGGTAGGTCTCCGGGGGCCGAGCCAGCCCGTAGACGTCCCCCCACCACTCCCCCGGCTCCGGGTCGAGGATGGTGTCGAGGTGTGACGGGTAGCGGCGGCCGGCGCCGTCGTGAATGTCCTCCCGATCGGCCATCGGGTGGATGACCCGCCTCAACCCGCCCCACTGTCGAGGGTGTGACTTTGGCAAACCGGGCCATCTGGCGCTGGCCCAACCCCTTCATGCGCCGGGCCCGACGAACGAGACCGGCGATGGGGAACGGACCGATGGTGGGACCCACAGAGGGAGGAGGATCGAGCGCCGAAGCCATGCGTCCACGATCCTCGGCCCGGACACGCGGCTCAATCCCTGTGGCAAAACCTGTGGATAACTGGCGGGGTCGGAGGCCAAGGGTGTCCCACGCCGCAAAGGGGGGAAAGGGCACCCGACTGCCTCCCTTGAGGCACGCAGCGTAGAAACCCCGGGCATGCCGAGGAGCGCGCAGGGCACGGCTCAGGAAGCGCAGGCTACGGACAAACGAGCCCAGGCGCGACGGCCGGCGATGACCGTCAGTAGCGCTGGCGGAGCAACCCGGCGGCCTCGACGGCCCAGTAGGTGAGGATGATCTGCGCGCCGGCCCGCTTGATCGAGGTGAGCGTCTCCAACATCACCCGCTCCCGATCGATCCAGCCGTTCGCGGCGGCCGCCTCGACCATCGCGTACTCGCCGGAGACCTGGTAGGCGGCGACCGGGACGTCCACCGCGGCCCGCACCGCCGCCACCACGTCGAGGTAGGGCAGCGCCGGCTTGACCATCACCAGGTCGGCGCCCTCGGCGACGTCGAGCGCCACCTCGCGCAGCGACTCGCGCAGGTTGGCCGGGTCCTGCTGGTAGGTGCGCCGGTCGCCCTCCAGCGCCGACTCCACGGCGTCACGGAACGGGCCGTAGAAGGCGGAGGCGTACTTCGCGGCGTACGCCAGCACTGCCACGTCCTGGTACCCGGCGGCGTCGAGCGCCCTGCGTACCACGCCGACCTGGCCATCCATCATCCCGGACGGCCCGACCATGCCGACCCCGGCGGCGGCCTGGGCCACCGCCATCTCGGCGTACGCGGCCAGGGTGGAGTCGTTGTCGACCTCGCCGTCCGCGGTGAGCAGCCCGCAGTGCCCGTGCGAGGTGAACTCGTCCAGGCACAGGTCGCTCATCACCACCGTGGCGTCACCCACCTCGGCCACCACGTCGCGGATGGCGACGTTGAGGATGCCGTTCGGGTCGATGCCGCCGGAGCCGGTCGGGTCCCGCCGTTCCGGCACGCCGAAGAGCATGATTCCGCCGACGCCGGCCCGGACCGCCTCGGCCGCCGCCTTGCGCAGCGAGTCCCGGGAGTGCTGGAGCACCCCCGGGAGCGATGCGATGGCCCGGGGCTCGGTCAGCCCCTCCTTGACGAACATCGGCACGATCAACTCGGCCGGGTCGACCCGGGTCTCGGACACCAGCCGGCGGATCGCCGGGGTGCGGCGCAGGCGGCGGGGCCGGATCTCGGGGTACGACATGGGAGGCCCTCCTCGAACGACTACCGGAAACGCAGGGCGGTCGGCCCCTGCACCTTCGAGCCGCGGCGCTGCTTGGCCGGCATGGCGGCCAGCTTCTCGCGCAGCTCGACGGCGTAGGCGGCGAGCGCCTCCACCAGGTCGGGCACCGAGGCGTGCGGCGGCTGGACGTCGACCCGCAGGCCGAACTCCGTCGCGGTCTCCGCCGTCTTGGGCCCGATGACGGCAACAACGGTCCGGGCGTGTGGCTTCCCGGCGATGCCGACCAGGTTGCGCACGGTGGAGGACGAGGTGAAGAGCACCGCGTCGAACCCGCCGGACTTGATCGCGTCCCGGATCTCGGCGGGCGGCGGCGCTGCCCGCACCGTCCGGTACGCGGTCACGTCGTCGACCTCCCAGCCGCGCTCGGTGAGCCCGGCAGCGAGCGTCTCGGTGGCGATGTCGGCGCGCGGCAGCAGCACCCGGCCCACCGGGTCGAGGATCTCGTCGTGCGGGGAGAACTCGGCCAGCAGCCCTTCGGAGGACTGCTCCCCGGCGGGGATCAGCTCCGGCTGGATGCCGAACGCGCGGACCGCGTCCGCTGTCGCCTCACCGATGCAGGCGATCTTGACGCCGCCGAAGTGCCGGGCGTCCAGACCGTGCTCGGCGAACTTCTCCCAGACCGCGCGGACCGCGTTCACCGACGTGAAGATCACCCAGGCGTACCGGCCGTCGACCAGGCCCTTGACCGCCCGCTCCATCTGCGCCGGGGTGCGCGGCGGCTCGACCGCGATGGTCGGCACCTCGCACGGGATCGCCCCGTACGCGCGGAGCCGGGCGCTCATCGCGCCGGCCTGCTCCTTGGTACGGGGTACGAGCACCTTCCAGCCGTACAGCGGGCGGTTCTCCCACCAGCTCAGCTTGTCGCGCTGACCCACCCCGACACCGACGGTGAGCACCACCCGGCCGGTGAAGCCGAGCGCGGCGGCCACGAAGCTGTCCACGGTCGACGTGGTCGTGTACTGGGTCTCGCCGGTGCCGTCGCCGGTCACACCGACGCCGGTGGTGCCGTCGACCCCGGCGGCGAGCAGCCCGTCCCGGACCGCGGCGAGGTCACCGGCGTCCACGGCGAGCGCGAGCGAACCCCGGCCGACGGCCGCGGCCAGCGCCTCGAAGTCCAGCACGCTGACGTCCTCGACGTCGGCGGCCGTACGCACACCCGGCAGCGGGACCCCCGCGTAGGTGGCCACACCCTCGGCCTGACCAACGCCGGGCACCACCTCGAAGTGGGCGGCGGTGCGGGCCACCGCCTGCACCTCCTTGACCACCGAGTCGTGGCCGAACGGGTCGCCGGCGACCAGGTGCACCGCGTTCAACCCGGACCGGGCCGCGGAGATCAGCACCTTCGCCACGTCCCCCGGCGCGCCTTCGGCCGGGGTGAACTCGGCATCGTCCCTGGCTTCGGCGCGAACGACGGCGAGCAACGACTCCGGGACTCCCCGGTCGTAGATCACCTGGTCGGCGTCGACCAGGGCGTCGTGCGCCCGACGGGTCAGCAGGCCGGGGTCACCGGGGCCAGCCCCGACGAACGCGATACGGCCGACGGGCTTACGGGTGCGGGTCATTCTGTGCTCCCAAATTGCTGGGTCCCCGGGCCGGTGTGTCCTTCGTGGCCGAGGATCGAGTCGGCGCCGAGGTCGAGGAGTTCGGCGGCGAGTGCCTTACCGATCTCCGCCGCGTCGGCGGGCGTTCCGGTGCGGGACAGCCGGAGGTCACGAGTGCCGTCCGGGCTGATCACCGCCCCGCGCAGGTAGATCTCATCGCCGCCAACGCCAGCGGCGTTCGAGCCGGTCGGCTCGCCTTCGGCGATGATGGCGTAGGCGGCGACGGGTGCGCTGCACCCGGCCTCCAGGGTTGCCAGCAACGCGCGCTCCGCGGTGACCGCGGCGTGCGACGGTGCGTGGTCGAGCACCGCGAGCAGCTCGACCAGGTCCTGGTCGTCGACCCGGCACTCCACGGCCAGCGCGCCCTGTGCGGGCGCGGGCAGCATCAGCATCGGGTCCAGCGTCTCGGTGATCACGTCGACCCGACCGAGCCGGGCCAGCCCGGCCCGGGCCAGGACGACGGCGTCGAGGTCGGCCTCGGGGCCGAGCACCCGCGCCAGGCGGCTGTCCACGTTGCCGCGGATCGGGGTGACCTCCAGCTGCAGGCCGAGCGCGTGCAGCTGGGCGATACGGCGCAGCGCGCCGGTGCCCACGGTGGCCCCGGGCGGCAGCTCGGCGAGCGTCCGGCCGTCGCGGGCGACCAGCGCGTCGCGCGGGTCCTGCCGGGCCGGCACCGCCGCGATGTGCAGCCCACCGGCCTCAGCCGTGGGCAGATCCTTGTAGGAGTGCACCGCGAAGTCGATCGTCCGGGCGGTCAGCGCGTCGCGCAGCGCGGAGACGAACACCCCGACGCCGAGCCGGTGCACCGGCGCGCTGGAGCGGTCGCCGGCGGTGACCACCTCGACCAGCTCGACCGGGCGGCCGGTGGCGGCGGTCAACGCCTGGGCGATCTGGCCGGACTGGGCCATCGCCAGGGCGCTGCCCCGGGTGCCGAGGCGCAGGGGGGCGGTCATCGCGCACCTCCGGTGGGCGGGTTCGGGTCGGTGGCGTCGGCGCCGAACAGCGGGTCGATACCGCCGAGCGCCGCGCCGAGGTCGGGGGTCAGAACGTCCGGGACGGTGTCCACCGGCGAGGTCTGCGGCACCTGGAGGTCGAACAGCTCGCGCAGCAGAGCCGCGTACTGGTCGCCGCCGGGCTCCGCGGCCAACTGGCGAACCTTGACGGTGGGTTGGTGCAGCAGCCGTTGCACGACCCGGTGCACCGTGCGGGCCACCTCGGCTCGCAGGTCGTCGCCGAGGTCGGGGCGACGCTGAGCCAGTCGGCGCAGCTCGGCGGTGACCACGTCGTCGGCCCGGCCGCGCAGCGCGGCCACGGTGGGTGCCACGTCGGCGCCGCGCAGCCAGGTGAGGAAGCTCTCCACCTCGCCCAGCACGATCCGTTCGACGGCGGCGGCGTCCGCAGCCGCCGGACCGTCGGCGAGCAGCGCCGCCATCCGGTCGATGTCGATCACCTCGACGCCGGGCAGCTCGGCGACGCCCTCCTCGACGTCGCGCGGGACAGCCAGGTCGAGGAGGACCAGCGGGCCTCGTGCCAGGTCCCGTCCAGCCAGCGCCGTGGTGACCACGGCTCGGGTGAGGACTGGTTCGGTGGACGCGGTGGCGGCCACTACGATGTCCACTGTGGAGAGGGTGTCGGCCAGCTCGGTCATCGGCGCGGCACTCGCCCCGTACGACTCGGCGAGCCGGACGGCGCGGTCGGCGCCCCGATTGCTGACGGTGAGTGGCCCGGCGCCCAGCCGGGACAGCGTGGCCACCCCGAGCGAGCCCATCGCGCCGGCACCGACCACCAGGGCCGGGTGGCCGACGAGGTCGCCGTCGAGGTGCCCGGCGGCCAGCTGCAGCGCGGCGGTGACGACGCTCTGGCCGGCCCGGTCGATGCCGGTCTCGGCATGGGCCCGCTTGCCGACCCGCAGCGCCTGCTGCATCAGCTCGTGCAGGAGGCGGCCGGCCGAGTCGGCGCCGGTGGCCCAGTGGTACGCGTCACGCAGTTGGCCGAGGATCTGCGCCTCGCCGACCACCATCGAGTCCAGACCGGTGGCGACCCGGAAGACATGGTCCACGGCGGCGGTGTCGTAGTGCACGTACAGGTTGCTGGCGAGAGCCGCCGGCGAGCTGCCGGCCTGCTCGGCCAGTACGGCGCAGACGTCGCCGAGCCCACCGTGGAAACCGGACACGGCGGCGTAGACCTCCACCCGGTTGCAGGTGGAGACGATGACCGCCTCGGTCACGTACGGCTGGGCGACCAGGCGGTCCAGGGTGCGGGTGAGGTCGGCGGGGGGCACGGCCAGCTGCTCCAGCGTGGCGACCGGGGCGGTCCGGTAGGACGCGCCGACGACGAGCAGTTTCACGTGCCGATCGCCTCCTGGGTGTCGGTGGCCGCGAACCCGCCCGGCAGGGCGGTGAGAGCGGACCCGCCGGTGGCGGGCAGCGCGGTCAGCGACGCCTTGCGGTGCTCGTGGAAGGACAGAATCTGCAGCTCGATGGCGAGGTCGACCTTGCGCACGTCGACCCCCTCCGGAACCGAGAGTACGCACGGCGCGAAGTTGAGGATGCTCGTCACGCCGACCGCGACCAGCAGATCGGCGACCCGCTGGGCCGCGGCGGCCGGGGTCGCGATCACGCCGATCGCGATGGATTCGGCCTCGGCGACCGCTGGAAGCTCGTCGACATGTCGCACAACCAGGCCGTTGATCTCTTCACCCACCCGGGAGGGATCGGCGTCGAGCAGTGCGGCGATCCGGAAGCCCCGGCCGGCGAAGCCGTCGTAGCCGGCCAGAGCGTGACCGAGATTACCCACGCCGACCAGGGCGACCGCCCGGCGTTGAGTGAGCCCGAGCACATACTCGATCTGCTCGATCAGCAGCGCGACGTCGTAGCCGACGCCCCGGGTGCCGTAGGAACCGAGGTGGGAGAGGTCCTTGCGGAGCTTGGCGGAGTTGACCCCGACGGCGGCGGAGAGACCCTCACTGGAGATCGTCTCGTGCCCGGCGTCGGCAAGGTTGTGCAGCGCACGCAGGTATTCCGGGAGCCGAGCGACGGTCGCCTCGGGCAGATCCGGGAGCGCCGGTACGGCACCGGCACTGCCGGGCGCGCCTGGGTGACGGTGCTGACTCATGAGACTCCGTGCGGTGCGATCCTCGGCCAACTCCGCTGGTCGGCCGCTTATGGACTCCCGCTGGCGACCGAGGTTGCCGGCTGTGCTAGCAGGGCGCGTCGGAGTCACAGAGTAGGCGCTTGTGAAGACGTGCACAAATCGCGATCTTGTCGCTGCGTCACGCAACCTCACCAGCACCTCCATTCCGCAAGATCGATCCGACGGGTTTCCACCCGCACCGCCTGGGCGATTATTACTCAATCCCGACTTCTCTGCCCAATCCCGCGCCGGGCCTCCCGCGGGCCGTCCCGGAAGTGGTAGGGACAGCACTACGAGGGAGAGGCAGGGCTTCGGGATGGGGACGGGAAGCCCGGATGCCTAGCCTTTGAGCATGACCGCCGTTGCCGCCACCAGCGACCAACCGACGCTGGCACCGAGCATCCCCCGCCAGCTCTTCGTCGACTCCGGGTACGTGCTGCTCGGCCTGCCCCTGGCGGTGGCCAGTTTCGTCGTCCTCGTCGTCGGCCTCGCGGTCGGCGTCGGCCTGGTGGTCACGGTGATCGGCCTGCCGATCCTCAGCGGCACCCTGTACGCCGCCCGCGGGCTGGCCGACATCGAGCGGCTACGACTGCCCGCCGTGCTCCGGCAGCCCCGGATTCGCCCGCACTACCGGCTGCCCGAGGCGGGAGCGAACGCCTGGCGGCGGATCTTCGTGCCGATGCGGGACGCCCAGTCCTGGCTCGACCTGGCGCACGGCATCCTGCGGCTCATCGCGGCGGTGAGCACCTTCGTGGTCGCCGTGTCCTGGTGGGCCGCCGCGATCACCGGCTCGCTCTACTGGGCCTACGACTGGGCACTGCCCCGAGCCGACGGCGAGGGTGACAGCGACCTGGCGCAGCTGCTCGGCCTGGGTGACTCGACCACCGCCCGGATCGGTCTGTACACCGCGCTCGGAGTGTTCTTCCTGATCACGCTGCCGATCGTGGTTCGGGGCTGCGCGCTGCTCCAGGGCAGCTTCGCCAAGGCCATGCTGACCGGAGTGGCCGAGATGCGCGACCGGATCACCGTGCTGGAAGAGCAGAAACGAGCCGCCGTGTCCGCCGAGGCGTCCGCGCTCCGCCGGTTGGAACGCGACATCCACGACGGCCCCCAGCAACGCCTGGTCCGCCTCGCCATGGACCTCAGCCGGGCCCGGATGCAGCTCGCCTCCGACCCGGAGGCGGCCGGCAAGACCATCGACGAGGCGGTCACCCAGACCCGGGACACGCTCGCCGAGCTACGGGCGCTGTCCCGGGGCATCGCCCCGCCAATTCTGGTCGACCGGGGCCTGCCCAGCGCCCTGGCCGCGATCGCCGCACGCGGGCTGATCCCGATCGAGCTTCAGGTGGACCCGCAGCTCGGCACCCCGGGCGGGCGGCTCGACCCGGCGGTGGAGAACACCGCGTACTTCGTGGTGTCCGAGGCGTTGACCAACGTCGCCAAGCACAGCCGGGCCACCGAGGCCATGGTGGCCGTTGCCCGGCAGGGCGCCCAGCTCCAGGTGCGGGTGGGCGACGACGGACAGGGCGGCGCGCACCTGGCCAAGGGGCACGGGCTGGCCGGCATCGCCGACCGGGTGCGGGCCGCCGGCGGTGAACTGGCGGTGGTCAGCCCGGCCGGCGGCCCCACCGAGATCCGCGCGGAGCTTCCGTTGTGAGCCGTCGGGCGCCCCGTCGAGCCCTCGTGACGGGCCGGGCATGGTAGACAACACAGCCATGCGCATTGTGATCGCCGACGACGCCGTCCTGCTCCGGGAAGGGCTGGTCCGGCTCCTGACCGAGAGCGGGCACCAGGTGGTGGCCGCCGTCGGGGACGGCGACGCTCTGGTCGAGGCGGTGGTGCAGCACCGGCCGGACGTGTCGATCGTCGACGTCCGGATGCCGCCGTCGCACACCGACGAGGGGCTGCGGGCGGCGGTGGAGGCGCGGCGGCTGGTGCCGCGTACCCCGATCCTGGTGCTCTCCCAGTACGTCGAGGTCTCGTACGCCGATGATCTGCTCGCCACCACCGGCGGCGCCGGCGGCGGAATCGGCTACCTGCTCAAGGACCGGGTGGCCGCGATCGACGAGTTCCTGGACGCCCTGCGCCGGGTGGCGGCCGGCGGCACGGTGCTCGACCCGGAGGTGGTCGGCCAGCTCTTCGCGCGGCGCCGCCGGGACGACCCGCTGAGCGAGCTGACCCCACGCGAGCGCGAGGTGCTGGCCCTGATGGCGGAGGGGCGCTCGAACATCGCCATCGCCCGCACCCTCGTGGTCAGCGACGGCGCGGTGGAGAAGCACGTGCGCAACATCTTCACCAAGCTCACCCTGCCGCCGGACACCGAGCAGCACCGGCGGGTGCTGGCCGTCCTCACCTATCTGCGGAACTGATCCCCTGGGCCAGGGCGACCGCGCCGGTGAGGGTGTCGGCCACCGGGTGACCGGAGGCGCGCAGTCGGGCCGGGTCGGTGAACCCGCCGGTGTAGAGCACCGCACGGCCGCCAACCGCCAGCGCCGCGTCCGCGTCGTCGATGGAGTCGCCGATCAGCACCACCGAGGCGCCGTCCACGCCCAGCTCGGCCAGGTGCACCTGGAGCGACTCGGCCTTGCGGCCACCGCCGACCGTGGCCCGCAGCCCGTCGACCCGGGTGAAGTGGCCGGTCAACCCGTACGTGTGCACGGTGGGCACCAGCTCCTCGTGGAACCACATGGAGAGCAGGCTCTGGCTGCCCGGCCAGGCGGCCATCGCGGTGCGCGCGTCGGCGGCCAGCTCACAGGTGGTCAACCCGGTGCGGTACGCGTCGTGGAAGATCCGGTCCAGTCGGCCGAACTCGTCGTCGTCCACGGCCTGACCGAGCACCTCGGCGTAGTACTCGGCGATCGGCCTGCGGAACCGCACCCGATGCTCGTCGGGGGTGACCGTCGGCCCGCCCAGGCTCGCGAACACGACGTTGGTGGCGGACACCACCAGGCTGAGGTCGTTGAGCAGGGTGCCGTTCCAGTCCCACACGAGGTGGGGGTGCGCAGGGGTCATCAGAGCACCATAGGCACCGCTCAGAGCTGCGGCGTGGTCAGGTCCCGCAGCAGCCGGTCCTCCTCGACCCGCCAGTAGCCGTGCTCCTTGCCGTCGAGCATCACCACCGGCAGCCGGTCGCCGTACTCCCGCTCCAGCCCCTCGTCGCCGGTGACGTCCCACTCGACCCACTTGTCGCCGGTGACCGCCACCACCCGGTCGAGCGCCGCCTTGGCGTCGTCGCACAGATGGCAGCCGGGCCGGGTGATCAGGGCGAGCCGGGCGTCAGTGGCCATCGGTTACCTCCGTGCGGGTGTCGACGTCGGTCGGCGTCGCCGACCGGAGCAGGGTCTTGCGTACCTTGCCGATCGCCGAGTGCGGCAGGGCGTCGACGAACTCGACGGCGGTCGGGCACTTGAACCGGGCCAGGTTCCGCGCGCAGTGGGCGAGTAGCTCCTCGCTGGTCACCGGTCGCCCTTGCGCCGGCACCACGTACGCCCGCACAGTCTCGCCGGTCCGCGGGTGCGGCACACCCAGTACCGCCGACTCGGCCACCCCGGGGTGCCCGGTGAGCACCACCTCGACCTCGTGCGGATAGACGTTGAACCCGTTGACCAGGATCAGCTCGCCGAGCCGGTCGACCAGGAAGAGGTCGCCGTCCTCGTCGGCGTACGCGATGTCGCCGGTGCCCCACCAGCCCTCCGCGTCCGGGCCGCCCCGACCGTCGGGCCAGTAACCGGAGAAGAGGTTGGGGCCGCGCACGACGATCTGCCCCGGGTCGGTGCCCGGTGCCACGTCGGAGATGTCCAGTTCATCCGGGTCGTCGTCGGGAACGGCCAGCCCGTCGCGCCACAGGTCCACCCCGTCGGCGCCGACCAGGCGTAGCCGCACACCGGGCAGTGGCCGGCCGATCGAACCGGCTTTGGCCACGCCGCCGACCAGGGTGGAGGTGAGCACCGGCGCGGTCTCGGTGAGGCCATACCCGATGTGCGCCTGGTGGCCGGTGACCTCCGTGAAGCGCGCCGCGACCGCGGGCTCCAGCGGTGCCGCGCCGCACACCGCCACCCGCACCGACGCGGTCGCCGCGCGGGCCGTGGCCGCACCGGCCCAGGCCAGGAACATCGACGGTACGCCGACCAGCACGCTGACCCGGTGCCGGGCGATCTCGTCCAGCCCCGCCGTCGTGCCCAGCTCGTCGAGCAGCACGCCGGTCGCGCCATGGTGGACGACCGCGCCGAGCCCCGAGTTGAGCCCGTACGCGTGGAACAGCGGCAACGCGAGAAGAACAGTGTCCGCCGGCCCGACCACCGGTGGTTCGATCTCCTCGACCTGCTCGTGGTTGGCGAGCAGCGCCTGGTGCGAGAGCATCGCCCCCTTGGGCCGCCCCTCGGTGCCGGAGGTGTAGAGCAGTACAGCCAGGTCGGCTCCGCCTCGCTGTGGGCGGGGTGGCGGTCCGGGTGCCTCGGCGGTCGGCGGCGTGCCGTGCACGGCGGTGAGCACGGGCAACTCGGCGGCCACCTCGGCGACCAGGCCCCGGACCCGATCGGTGCCGATCAGCACCGACGCGCCGGAGTCGGCCAGCACGTGCCGCAGCTCCGGGGCGGTGAAGCCGGGGTTGACCGGCACGGCGACCAGCCCGGCGCGCAGGGCGCCGAGCCAGGCGATCACGAAGTCGGGGGTGTTGGGCAGCGCGATCGCGACGCGTGGTGGCGTACCGCCGGGGTCGGTGGGCGGCGCGGCGGCGGACAGGCCACGCGCGGCGGCGTCCACCGCGGCGTCCAGTTCGGACCAGCTGAGCGTCTGGTCGCGCCAGTGCAGCGCGGCCCGGTCAGCGCGGTCGAAGGCTGCCCGGCGGACCCGGTCGGCGAGGTTCGGCGCGGGGTTTACCGAAACGTCCTGCACGGTGATCGAGTCTGGCACAGCGGGCGGCGACAGGCCACGCCCGACAGTCGGGCCCACGCCCGGACGGTGGCGTCGTACAAGTCCCGTCAACGGGACTGTCCAGGGTGGCACCGGCCATCCGTTCAGGTCCTGCCGACGGGACGGGTAACGCCGTCCACAGACGGTTCGGCGGCGCCCGCGCGCCACCCGGCATGGTGGGTCGGCCGAACAGGCAATGTGCCCCCGACCAGGGGCTCCATCCTGGATCAGCGGTCCGACGGAAAGTCAATCGCACACGACGGACAACCGGTCCGCCATTGGTGCGACGGAGCGGGAAATACTTCCGCCTTGTGTAACGGACTTGCCACGCGCGGGTGACGTTGGCCCTATCATCACTCGGGTCGGCTCACCCCATTTGCCGTGAGTCGACACCCCTCAGCCCGAGGAGGCCCCCGTGCCTGTGAGCGCATTGGACCAGCACCTCAAGGGGAATTGCCGCCCGTCGGCAACCCCCGCAACCGTCCTGCCCGACCGGAAGCCCGGTCGGTCCGCCCCGACGACGCACAGACCGGCCCGCCGGGCAACCAACGGGACGGGGGCAACTCGGTGACCACCTTCGGTTACGCGGAACGCCCGGTCGGCCTGACCGGTCAGACGGCCCGTGCCCACGTCAACGAGCGGCCGGCTGCCCGCGCCCCGCTGGACGAACCGCACGGCAACGCCGTGCGGGGCGACGGCGCGGCGCAGCGAATCCGCAGCCGGCCACACCACAACGAGCCGCCGCCGCGGCCCGCGGTGCCCGGCGGGAACGCGAAGCCGGCCGGCGGTCGGGTCGCCGTACCGGCCCGACCGACCATGCCAGCACAGAATCGTCGGATCAGCGACACACCGGCGGTGACCACCGACCCGGCGGCGGGTGAAACAGCAGTGATCCCGGCAGTGCCGGCCAGCACCGCCACCACCCCGACCGGTTTCCCGAGCCGTCCGGACCCGTCCGACCCGGCCACCGAGGTCTGGACGCTGATCGAGCGGGCCCAGGCCGGTGAGTCCGAGGCGTTCGGTCTGATCTACGACCGGTACGTGGACACCGTGTTCCGGTTCGTCTACTTCCGGGTCGGCAACCGCCAGCTCGCCGAGGACCTCACCTCGGACACCTTCCTGCGCGCGCTCAAGCGGATCGGCAGCTTCACCTGGCAGGGCCGCGACCTCGGCGCCTGGCTGGTGACGATCGCCCGCAACCTGGTCGCGGACCACTTCAAGTCGGGCCGGTACCGGCTGGAGGTCACCACCGGCGACGTCCTCGACGCCGACCGGGAGGACCGGGGCCCGGAGGGCAGCCCGGAGGCGGCGGTGGTGGAGCACATCACCAACGTCGCGCTGCTCACCGCCGTGAAGCAGCTCAACCCGGAGCAGCAGGAGTGCATCGTGCTCCGCTTCCTCCAGGGCTTCTCGGTCGCCGAGACGGCCCGTGCCATGGGCAAGAACGAGGGTGCCATCAAGGCCCTCCAGTACCGGGCCGTCCGCGCACTGGCCCGACTCCTGCCCGACGGCTTCCAGCCGTAGTTTCTTCCGGCGGGACCGATGGACGTCGATCAACGTCCGTGCAGCTCAGAGTCGGTCCCGCCTGGTGACGACGATCACTTTCTGTGATTTCCGCCCCGCCAGGCCCGTAACCCGTGCCCGGTCCGCGACGTTTCTCCGGGTGCGACCGGTGGTTGTCCCGGCAGACCCGGGTCACCGAGGTCCGACCGGCACGCCGGCGGCACCTCACCTCCGTGGTGTCACACTGCCGCCCGGTCGCTGGCAAGGACGGCGGCCGACCGGCCGTGACCAGCGAGAGGAGGTGCCTGCGGTGGACAACACCCTCTTCTCCCGCCGGCGCGCCGAGCGCTTCGCGCAGCTTCTCGACGAGGCCAACGGCGCTCGGCGACACCACGTGCGATCCCGGGTCGACGGGCAGCTCGCGCCGCTCGTCGCAGTGGGCCAGCGGCTCAGCGTCGACCCCCCGGCGGTCGAGGTGGCCCCCGACTTCCGTAACGGCCTGCGGGCGATGCTGCTCGCGACAGCCGAACGGGAAGGGGTGGGCACCACACCGACGGCCAGCGAACCGGCCGCCACGCGTTCCACCACGACCGCCCGCGGGCGGCTGCTGCCGGCGGCCACCGCACGGCGGGCCCGAGCCCGAGGCGCGATCCTGGTCGGCATCGCCGCCGGCGCCATCGCCGTCTCCGGCATCTCCGCCGCCAGCGAGGACGCGGTGCCCGGCGACGCGCTGTACGGCATGAAGCGCTCGACCGAACGGGCTCAACTCGCCCTGGCCAGCTCGGACATCAGCCGCGGCCAGCTCTTCCTGGACTTCGCCCGGACCAGACTCGACGAGGCCGCCAAGCTCCGCGGTGACCGGATCGGCTACAGCGCGGTCCTCGACGACATGGACGCCGACACCCGGCAGGGTGTTCGCCTGCTGACGACCGCCGCGGTCCAGCGGGCCGAGTCGGGCAGCCTGGACACGCTCAACATCTTCGTCTCGGGCCAACACCGGGCGGTGACCGGTCTGCTCGACGGGAGCACCCGCGTCGACCGGGAACGGACCCGACGGTCGCTGCTGCTACTGGACACCATCCGGGAGCGCTCGGACGCGCTGCGCGCGGCGATCGCCTGCGGCCTACCGGCACCGACCACCAGCGACGCCCTCGGCCCTGACCCGAGCGTCTGCCCCGGGGCTCGCTGACCTCGCGCTCCTATACCGCACGTCCGACCGGCCGCGCCACAGTTCGTTGTGTGCCCGGCCGGTCGACCGCGTCCGGCGGCTACCCTCGCTGGAGGCATTCGTCGTACTGGTCAGGAAGGGGGTCGCGTGGCGCGCAGCAGCCATAAGGTGACGGTCAGCACCGACGCCGAGGGGCACACCGCAGGCTGGGCGGAGACCGACCTGGCCCCGGTGAGCGCACCCGACCCGACCGCCGCGGCGTTCTTCGACGTGGACAACACGATGATGCAGGGTGCGTCGATCTACTGGTTCGCCCGAGGGCTCGCCTCCCGGAACTACTTCACGACAGCCGACCTGGCCCGATTCGCCTGGCAACAGCTCCGGTTCCGATTGCTGGCCCGGGAGCACGCCGGTGACATGTCCCTGGCCAAGGAGGCCGCGCTGGCCTTCGTCGAGGGCTGGCGGGTCGACGACGTGGAGCGCCTCGCGGAGGAGATCTTCGACGAGATGATGGCTCCACGGATCTGGGCCGGCACCCACCAGCTCGCCCAACGTCACCTGGACGCCGGCCAGCGGGTCTGGCTGGTCAGCGCCGCCCCGGTGGAGATCGGCCGGGTGATCGCCGCCCGGCTCGGCCTCACCGGTGCCATCGGCACGGTGGCCGAGGTGGTGGACGGGGCGTACACCGGGCGGTTGGTGGGCGACCTGATGCACGGGCCGGCGAAGGCCGAGGCGGTCACTCAGCTCGCCGCGGTGGAAGGGCTCGACCTGACCCGCTGCGCGGCCTACAGCGACTCGGCCAACGACCTGCCGCTGCTCTCCACCGTGGGCAGGGCGGTGGCCGTCAACCCGGACGGCACCCTGCTGCGACAGGCCCGCCAGCACGGCTGGGAGGTGCGGGACTTCCGCACCGGCCGCCGGGCGGTCAGGATCGCCGTACCGTCGACGGCGGCAGCCGGGCTGGTCGCCGGCGCGGTCACCGCCGGGCTGGCGTTGCAGCGCCGCCGCCGCGCCGGCTGATTCAGGGGCCGAACGGGTCCGGCCGCCGCTCCAGCAGCCTGTGCAGGGTCTGCTGGACGGTCTCCCGCACCTGGTCGGCCAGGTTGAAGACCACCAGCGGGTCGTCCGCTGAGTCGGTCAGATGGGCGGTGGGGATCGGCGGGCAGAACTCGATCAGCCACTTGCTGGGCAGCGGCACCATGCCCAGCGGCCCGAGCCACGGGAAGGTCGGCGTGACCGGGAAGTATGGCAGCTTGAGCAGCCGCGCCAGGGGCTTGATGTCGGCGAGCATCGGGTAGATCTCCTCGCCGCCGACGATGGCGACCGGCACGATCGGGGTGCCGGTGCGCAGCGCCGCCGAGACGAACCCGCCCCGCCCGAACCGTTGCAGCTTGTACCGGTCGGCGTAGAGCTTGCCGACGCCCTTGAAGCCCTCGGGGAACACACCGACCAGGTCGCCACCGCCGAGCAGCCGCTCGGCGTCCGGGTTGCAGGCCACCGTGCCGCCGGTCTTGCGGGCGATCTCGGAGACCACCGGCATCCGGAAGACCAGGTCGGCGCCGAGCAGCCGCAGGTAGCGGTGGGCGGGGTGCTTGTCGTGCAGCGCCGCCGAGAGGATCAACGCGTCCAGCGCCACCGTCCCCGAGTGGTTGCCGACCACCAGGGCGGGCCCGTCGAAGGGCAGGTGCTCCACCCCACTGACCTCGGTGCGGAACCAGTCCCGGTAGAGCAACCGCAGCAAGGGATGGAAGACGGCGTCGGTCAACTCCGAGTCGAAGCCGAACTCGTCGACCTCGTAGTCGCCGGAGAGCCGCCGGCGCAGGAACGCCAGGCCGTTCGCGACCTTGCGGTCCCAGTGGTCCCCCGGTTGGTCCGGCACCGCCGGCTCGGTGCCACCGGTGACCAGGTCGCCCCCGTCTGCGCCGGCCGCGTCGCCCGGGTCGGCGGGCTCGTCGGTGGCTGCGGTGTCGACCTCGTCGGCCGACGTCGGGGTCGGTGCGACCTGAGCCGCCGGTCGGTGTCCGTTGCGCCGCGCCGGCTCCGCGTCCGGTGCGGTCGACTGCTGCGGTACGTCGAAACGCCCGACCCCCTGCGGGTCGCGCCCCTCCCCCTGCGCGCTCACGACGCCACCTCAGTTCGCGACTGCGGGGCTCGCAAAACCGGCTCACTCCTCGCGCTCACGACGCCACCTCAGTTCGCGACTGCGGGGCTCGCAAAACCGGCTCACTCCTCGCGCTCACGACGCCACCTCAGTTCGCGACTGCGGGG
>NZ_JBEXEV010000015.1:0-3406 GCF_040606435.1 Micromonospora sp. NPDC005413 | reverse complement strand
GGGCTCGCAAAACCGGCTCACTCCTCGCGCTCACGACGCCACCTCCCGCACTGCGGAGCGGACCTGCCGAATGCCGTCCAGAACGAGTTGTTCGGCGGCGGCCAACTGATCCCGGGTGACCACCACCCCACCGTGGTGGGCGCGGATGAAGTCCTCGAACGCTGCGGCGGTGGAGCGGGGCGTGAAGCCGAACTCCTGCTCAAGGCGGGTGGTGTCGACCACCCGGCCGTGCACGAAGAGGTCGACCTGGTCCAGGCCGTAGCCGCCGAAGCCCATGCTCCGGGCCAGCGCGGCGGCACCGGAGAGACCCGGCTCCAGCACCGGCACGGCCACCCGGCCGGCCCGCCGGATCGCCTGGGACAGCGACAGCACCCCCGGGCCGGCGACGTTGTAGGTGCCGGGATGGTCCTCCACGATCGACCGGTGCAGCACCTCCAACGCGTCGTCGAAGTGCAGGAACTGCAGACGGGGATCACGGCCGAAAACGGTTGGCACGAACGGCTGCGAGAAATAGCGGGTCAACGTGGTGTCGGCGGTCGAGCCGATGAACGGGGCGAAGCGCAGCACCGTCGCGGTGACGTCGGATCGGCGGCGCCGGAAGCCACGGACGTACCCCTCGATGTCGAGGATGTCGCGGCCGAAACCGCCGCGCGGCACCTCGCGGGGCTCGGTCTCCTCGGTGAAGACCGCCGGATCCCGGAACGACACCCCGTAGGCGGCGGTCGACGAGCGGACCACAAGCTTGCGCAGACGGGGCGCCCGTTGGCAGGCGGCGAGCATCTGCATGGTGCCGATGACGTTCTGGTCCTTCATGGCCGACCGGCCACCGTGCTGCTGGTCGGGGGCGCTGACCAGAGCGAGGTGCACCACCGCGTCGACGTCCAGGTCGGCGAGCAGGCCACCGAGCGAACCGGTGTCGACACGGATCCGTTCGACCCGGTCCAGCAGGTCGGTGAACTCGGCGCCGGGGTCCGGCGCGTCCACCCCGATGACCCGTTCGATCCGGGGGTCGGCGGCCAGCCGGGCCGCCACGTGGGCACCCAGATAGCGGCCCACCCCGGTGACGACGACGACCCCCGGAGCACCTGAGGTGCCACCGGGGGTCATCTGACGCACCTACCCCGGCAGGGAGGATCGAGCCGGGACGACCACGGCCTGATCACCTGAGCCTCCGGAGGTCGACAGTTTGGCAAGTGATGCCGAACGCCGGGCCATGAGCCCGGCGGCGATCACTTGCCGAGACGGCGACGCTGGACGCGGGTCTTGCGCAGCAGCTTGCGGTGCTTCTTCTTAGCCATGCGCTTACGGCGCTTCTTGACCACCGAGCCCATACGACAGCCTTTCGATACAACGTGCGGGGCGGACCGGATGACACCACGCAGGTGGCGACGGCGACCGCTTGCGGACAACGGACCGGACCGGTCTGGGCGGCGGGGCGCACCGGTGGGGTCTCGGTCGGGCTCCAGGGTAGCCGGAGAGCGTCAGCCGGACCAACGCGCCCCCGTCGGTACCGGTTAGGGGGCACGCGGGGGGCGGTGCGGTGGCTCAGGCAGTCTCCTGAAAAGCACCGCGGAGATATTCGTGCACCGCATGCTCGGGCACCCGGAATGACCGGCCGACCCGGACGGCGGTGAGCTCACCGCTGTGCACCAGGCGATAGACCGTCATCTTCGACACCCGCATGACCGTCGCCACCTCCGCGACGGTCAGGAACTTGACCTCCGACAGCCGCCCGTCGGACTGCGACCCGGCCATGGCTCACCGACCCATCCCATGCCCGGCGCGTGCCAACCCGACGGATGCTCCGGGCCGGGCCGGCGACGCGCGTGTTACCAGTACGGTAGCGGGGCGGCTGTGACCGGCGCGATCCCTTCGTACAACTGATCATGTTTCGATCGCTGGTTCACCCGGTCCGCGCTCCCGGTATTCGCCCGCCTGCTCCCGCCGTCCGGTTGCTCCTGCGCTGCTCACTCGGCGCGCAGCGCGACCACCGGGTCGAGCCGGCCGGCCCGCTGCGCGGGGACGACCCCGAAGACGATGCCCACCACCGCCGATACGCCGAAAGCGAGCGCCAACGACCACCAGGTGATCGCGGCCGGGATCGGCGACAGCGCGTCCACCAGCAGGGCGGTTCCCACGCCCAGCGCCATCCCGGTCAGCCCACCGATCGTGGTGAGCAGCACCGCCTCCAGCAGGAACTGCACCCCGATGTCGCGGGGGCGCGCGCCGACGGCCTTGCGCAGCCCGATCTCCCGGGTCCGCTCTCGGACACTGACCAGCATGATGTTGGAGACACCGACCCCGCCGACGAGCAACGAGATACCGGCGATCGCAGCCAGCACGCCGGTCAGGACGCCGAGGATGTCGCCGAGTACGCCAAGGATCTGCTGCTGGGTGACCGCGCTGAACTCGGTGTCAGGGTGGCGGCGGTTCAGCTCGGCGACGATCCGCTGGCCCAGCTCGTCGATGTGCTCCCGGTCCGGTGCCTTCACCGCGATGCCGTCCACCCGCTGGGTGCCCCAGAGCCGCTGGGCGGCGGTCACCGGCACGTGTACCTCGTCGTCCCGGTCGACGCCGAGGCTCTGCCCGAGTGGCGTGAAGACGCCGATCACCCGGAACCGCACGCCGGCCAGCGCCACCTGCTGGCCGAGCGGGTCCCGGTCGGGGAAGAGCGCGCGGGCCACCGAGTCGCCGAGCACCGCGACCCGCCGGCTGGTGTCCACGTCGGTGGCGGTGAGGTAGCGACCCCGGGCCAGCGACCGCGTGAACACCGCCGGGGTGGTCTCCAGCACACCCTGCACCGTGGTGAAGTCGGAGTGGGCGCCGGCCCGCGCGGTCGCGCCGGAGGCGACGGTGACCGCCACCCGGTCGGGGTCGCCGACCAACCGGGCGACGGCGTCCACGTCCTTGAGGGTCAGTGGCGAGACAACCGGCGCGTTGCCCACCTCGATCCTGCCGGGGACAACCAACAGCAGGTTGGAGCCGAGGCCCTCGACCTGTTGCTCGACCTTCTGTTTGGTGCCGGTGCCGATGGCCACCAGCAGGACCACCGAGGCCACCCCGATGATCACGCCGAGCATGGTCAGCGCGCTGCGCAACCGGTTGGCCCGTAGGGCGTCCAACGCCACCCGCCACGCCTCGGCGACCCTCACGCCGCACCTCCGGGCCGCTCGGCCCCGGGCGTACCCGGGTCGGCCTCGCGCTCGGGCTCGGCGCTGCCCGGGTCGACCTCCCGCTCGGGCTCGGTCTCGGCCCTGCGCGGGTCAGCCTCCCGCGGAAGGCGTCCGGTGGCGCCGGCGGGGCCGGCCGGGCCCCCCGGCGGGGGGGCCGGGGCGCGGGCCGGGCCCGGGCCGGGGGGCGCGCGGGGGGGGGGGTCCCCTGTGGCCGGGCGGCCGAGGGGAAACGC